>CALFXN010000595.1 GCA_937957815.1 uncultured Synergistales bacterium | reverse complement strand
CAGCCTGCGGCGACGGCAGGAGGAACGGATTCCAGAGTCCCGCCCTGATGCCCGCCCACCAGAGCAGGATCACCGCGACCGGGAAGAGCGCGCCGGAAACAAAAGAGCTCGCCGTGGTTCCGATCGAGTCGCGGCAGGTCCGCGTCGGCTCCTCTCGCGCACGCCGGAAACGACGGACGGGGGCGGAGTCCTCTCCGTGGATCATTGCGTCAGTTCACCGCGCCGATCGCCTTCGGGAGGCCGGTCCGCGCCGACGACGAACGGGAGTCTCCGCGATCGTGGCGCATCGTCCGCCCGAGCGACCTCAGGCGCTCCCCGATCTCCCCGAGTTCCTGAACGCCATCCTGTCTGATCGTGTCCTTTCCGGGGTACAGCAGGTAACACGTCCGGACGTCGAGCGGCGTAATGTTGGGCATGAGGACGTTCGCCCCGGCGGCTAGCATCGCCTCGCGACCGCCCGCCGCGAGCGACCCTGCCGCCGTCGTCGCAGGAATGTTTGCGTCCGGCAGGATGATCCTGAGCAGCGCCGTCATCCGGACCGTTTCCGCGATCGTTCCGGGAAGGGCGTTCCCGAGCGGCGTGTCCGGATTTGGAATGAACGGTCCGATGCCGATCATGTCGAGTTCGAGATCGCGGCAGAGAAGGAGGTTTTCGAAACGGGTCCGTTCGGTTTCGCCAGGGAGGCCCACCATGAAACCCGACCCGAGTTCTATTCCGGTTTCGCGCAGGTCGTACAGCGCCCGGAGCCGGAGATCGAACGGGACGCCGTCACGAAGACATTCGTGAAGCTCCCGGTCCGATGTCTCAAAACGCAGCAGATACCGGTCCATTCCGGCGTCGCGGAGCGCGGCGTATTCGTCCCGGGACCGGATGCCGCAGCTCAGGGTCACCGCGGCTTCCCCCTTCGTCTTTCTCTTGATCGCGCCCACGAGCGCGCAAAGCCGTTCCGTGGTCCAGAACGGATCTTCGCCGCCTTGCAGGACGAAGGTACGGATTCCGACGTCGAAGGCGTCGCCGACGGCCGAAAGGACCGTGCGATCTTCGAGCGCGTATCTGCGAATCCTTCGGTTGTCGCGGCGGAGGCCGCAGTACAGGCAGTTGCAGGCGCACCGGTTCGTGAATTCGAGCAACCCACGGATCCAGACGCCGTCCCCGTATCGTTCTTTCCGGATCCGGTCCGCCTCCGCAACGAGAACATCCGTCGGGAGATCCATCAGTTCCCGGATCGCCTCATTGTCGAACGTCATCGTTCTCTCCTCCGAAGCTGTTGTACAGCGCGTGCTCGAGCGGGAACGGTTCGAGCGCGCGCGGAAGCAGCCCCTTCGCCCACGCCAGGAACAGACCGTAGTTCGTTCCTGCGAGCCCCGCGTTCCGGAACATGGCGATACGGCGCATCATGTTGTTGCGCGTCGTCATGCACCCGGCGCAGTTGATGACGAACGAATAGTCCGTGAGGCGCTCCGGGACGTCCTGAAGCAGCTCGAACGTGACATCTGGGCGGACCTTTTTCCGGAAGAGGGTCGGGATCTTGACCGTTCCGATGTCGTCGTCGACGCGATGGTGCTTGCAGGACTCGAGAATCAGGATACGTCCGCACGCGGGGACTTCGGAAAGCCTTCTCAGACCCTCGACGAAGTACGCAAGATCTCCCTTCTTTCGGGCGAAGAGGATCGAGAACGATGTCAGAAGCTGATCCCGGGGGATTGCTGCAGCTACTTCGGTGAACGCCTGGCTGTCCGTTATCACGAGAGACGGGCGCTCTTTCAGCGAGGCGTAACACGAAGCGAGCTGTAACTCCTTCGTAACGGACATGAAGCAATCCTTGTCGAGAATGTCCCGGATAACCTCGACCTGGGGCAGGATCATGCGCGCCTTCGGCGCGGAATCGTCGATCGGGGTCACGAGAAGGATCGATTCGTCCGCCTGGACGAGCCCCTCGAGTGGCGTGATCTCCCGTTCGACGAGGTCGGAGAACGATTGCAGTGCCGCGTTCAGGTCCCGGATGCCGCGACGTGAAAGGTTATCCACGTGGATCCTGCGATAATGGGGCGCGAAGCGACGCTTCTCCCCGCAGACGCCTTTGTCGGCGAACGTCAGGACGATCAGCGCAGGCTTCCTCCGTTCGATCAGCCTTGCGACGACCGCTTCTTCCGCAGAGGTCGGCGGGACGTCTCCGCGTGTGACGAAGAGCACGATATCCGCTGTTTCGAGCCTGAGATTCGTCCGCGAGACGCGGAGCGCACCAAGCTCGTCGTCGTCGTCGTCGAACCCCGCGGTGTCCGTGACCGAAACGGGACCGAGCGGCCCCATCTCGATGCTCCGGACGACGGGATCCGTCGTGGTGCCCGGGCGATCCGACACGATCGATATGTCCGCTTCGAGCATATTATTGACGAGTGACGACTTTCCGCTGTTTCGCAGTCCGTAGAGGACGATGCCGATCTGTTCCGCCAGTGGGGTGGTGATCATGCCGAGCTCCTCGTGTAAAAGTTTGATGCTACATACAAAGCAATCATAAAGTTTGTGCATAACATGTCAAGTGCCGGAGAGGGGAAGTGTTCTTCTCTCCGGCATGATTTCTCGTCTTTTCCCGTACTATGTGCCTCTTTCGGGCTTTTTCTAGAAAATACGATCCATAAGGAACGAGATGAGGCCCATCGCGGCAAGGCGCTGGGTTCCCCCTGTGGGATCCAGATTCGGCGCGACCTCGACGAGATCCAGCGCGAGAACCGGAAGGCGCGAGAGGCATTCCATGAGATGGAGGAAATTCGCGGATGTGATGCCTCCGAAGACGAACGATCCCGTTCCCGGCGCGAAGGCGTGATCGACGACATCGATGTCGATCGTGAGGTAGACGCCGTCGGCGCCGTCGGACGCGATTTCTCCGGCCCTCGAGACGACCGCCTCCACTCCGAGCCGTTCCATTTCGCGGACGCTGAACACGGTCGCCCCGCTCGACCGGACGTGATCCCACCGTTCCGCGGTCTGGAAACTCCCGCCCGTGCCGATCCATACCATTCGTTTCGGGTCGACGCCGGGCAGTTCGCCGACGCGCCTCGCGATCGAGCCGTGATAGTGGCGTCCCCATGCCTCCGTGTCATCCGTAAGGTCGAGGTGCGCGTCAACGTGGACGTACCCCATTTTCGCGCGTCCGAAGCGTTCGGCGCAGGCACGTTCGACGCCCCGCACCGCCGGATAGGTCACGTAATGGTCTCCTCCCATGCCTACCGGCAACGCTCCCCTGCGCGCGATTTCGAAGACATGCTCTTCAATCGCCGCGGCGGTTCGGCCGACGTCAGCGGGGAAAACGTCCGCATCCCCCGTATCGACCACGATATCGCGAGGCGGAAAGCGAAAGGTCTTTCCGGTGTGGATATTGACCATTTCCTTTCGGTCCGTCGTCAGCGCCCCCATCTGATACATGAAATGCAACGATTCCTCGCGTATCGCCCTCGGCCCGAAGCGCGCACCCTGCCGGGAGCCGCACGTCGTGTCGAACGGCATTCCGTATATCCCTATATCTCCGGCATTCACGTCTTTCGTTCCACCTGTCCGCGCACGAAGAAATGTCGCAAACCCCGCATAGGCGGGCGCACACCTGCAATCCATCCGGAAGCCCCTTCTTTCGCGTTCTGAAATTGCTTTCGTCAATTGTATCAGAGTCCGTGAAATCCTCACTCCGCTCCTTCTTCCGCTCCTTTCGGCGCAAGGGTGCGTTCGACAATATCCGTGGAAAGGTACGCGAACGCGGAGACGATTATTCCGGGGACGACAGGATAGACCGGCAGACGCCGAAAGACCAGCAACTGCCAGATCACGCATGTGGTGGCGGACGCGACCATGGACGCGATGGCGGCGCGGCGGGACGGCCTGTGGCAGTAGAGTCCGGCGAGCAGCGGAACCAGATAAACCGATGAGATCACTGAAAAAGACAGCCCCACTATCGTGACGATTATTCCGATGGGACGCAGCGCGATAAGGGGAGCGATGACGCCCGTACCGAGTACGGCGAGACGCGTCAACGGAACGCTCGAATTCCCAAGGAGATCCTGCGTGAGCGAACTGGCGGCAACCATGAGGGTCGAACTCAGAGTGGACATCGCCGCTGCGATCGCGGCAACAAGCAGCAACGTGGAAACCCATCCCGGGAAAACACATCTCATGAGCGACGGAATAACGAGATCCGGATCCCTGATGCCCTGGACGAAGAGATGGGCGAAAGGTCCTGAAGAAAAGACACAGAACGCGAAGATCGCGATCAGAAGCGGGGTAAGAAGCATCCCCTTCCGCACGGTTCCCGGGTCTTTCGCCGCGAAAAAGCGGATAATGAGCTGTGGGCTCGCAATCTGCGCCACGCTGATCGCGAAGGTGAGACTCAGCAGAAACGGCGTCATCATGCCCGAATCGACAAGCTCTTTCGGCCCGGTGGCACCGAGGCGCATCAAAGCCTCCCCGGTCAGTCCGCCGCCGATCGGCGTGGATGCCAGCCTTGCGAGTCCGGCACCAATTCCTCCCATGGAGACGACAATGGTTCCGAACAGCAACACTCCTCCCGCAAGCAGGATGATACCCTGTATGAGGTCGGTGATTACAACCGATCGGAACCCTCCCATGCACGTGTAGGTCACGACAGGAATCGCGACGATGGCAACGCCGGCGGGATACGATACTCCCATCGTAATTTCGAGAAGATTCGACGCTCCCTTGTAGATCGAACTCATATAGAGCTGGAAGAAAACGACAATGATCAGCGCGGCAATGACCTGGATCACCCGCGAGTTGAACTGATGCCGAAAGAACTGCGGAACCGTCAGGATTCCTTCTTCCTGGACGACCCGTCGCAGCCGCGGCGCCACGATGACCCAGGCGAGAACAGCGAAAAGGACGTGGAAAAAAAACAGATACGCGCTGAACCCGAATCCGAACAGATACCCCGAACCGCCCCCGCCGAGCAACGAGCTCGTGCTGAAATATGTGGCGACAAACGACATCGAGAGCAGCACGGGACCGAGGGTCCCTCCCGCGAGAAGAAAATCCTTCGCGTTCCGTGCGTTCCTGCAAGAAAACCCTATCGCCAACATGGCGGCAATGTAGACGCCAAGGACGATCGCGATTGTCATGATTGTCTCCCCTCCTTTTTTGAAAGCGCGTAGCACATTCCCGCTATCAGACAAATCCACGCTGCCGCATACGCAATGACGATCGAAACATCCATGTCCGAATCCCTCCTCTGAGGCTTTCAGCCCCTCTGAAATACGAAACGGGCGGAAGGGAGATCAATCCCCTCCGCCCGTTCGTTCCGATGGTGTTCGGCTCGAGAAAGCGACAGGGGCCGCGAAGGCATCACCCACCTCCGCGGCCCCTGTCGAAAACTGCGACGTCACAAGGCGCTACGGTGGCGGGAATCGCTTCGCCACCACCAGAGCCGAACATTTATGCCAATTTCGACGGATCGTACGACACCGGTACTTCGCATCAGAATCCCGCTTTCTTGCCGAAAATTGCGGTAGAACATACAGCATTCTCAAGGTCGTGTCAACTGTCATGTTGACATTTCAAACGAAGGAGCGTTGAATTATCCGGGAACAAAAAACTGCCCATTCATCACAACAGGGAGGGCGAGACTATGAAAAAAACCGCTCGCATATTTGCTCTGCTCCTTCTGGTGCTCCTGATCGCCACCGGCGCTTCGGCCGACGTCATCCGTCCGAAGATCTTCGTGTTCACGATGTTCGAGGTCGGAGCGAATACCGGAGATTTCGCCGGAGAATTCCAGCACTGGTACGAAAGATATTTCAAGGACGCGACACCCGTATCCATCCGCGGCGCTTTTGCCCCCGTGTACTGCTCGGCCTCGGGGGTATGCGGCACCATCATCGGCGTCGGCAAGGCGAACGCCGCCGCAACCATCACCGCGATTCTCTCCGATCCGAGATTCGATTTCTCGTCGACGTACTTCCTGACATCCGGCTGCGCCGGAACACCTCCGGAGCAGGGCACGCTCGGTTCTGTTTTCTGGTCCGACTGTGTCGTCGACTACGATCTCGGGCAGCGGTGGTCTCCCCTCGACGTCACCGACAGGGCTCCGGTCTTTCAGCCGCTCGACGGTACGGCGAAGAAAACGGTTCTCCGGCTCGATCCGCTTCTGACAAAATGGGTATACCACCTGAGCCGCACCGTTCCACTGGATGACTCCGTCGACGCCGCCCTCTACCGTCTGCGGTACCGCGAAGAACAGGCGCAGCGGAAGCCGTTCGTGGGCATCGGAACGACGGTTACGTCCGACACCTGGTGGCATGGCCGCACGCTGTCGCGGGAAGCGAGTTATATCTGCACCCTGTATAAGGCCGGAACCTACGTAACCACGCAGATGGAAGATTCGGCGGTCGCGCTTGTGCTGAAGCGGTACGGCGTACTCGGCCGGTATATGATCGCGCGCGACGTCGTGAACTTCGACCGGCCCCATGCGGGACAGACGCCGAAAGAAAGCCTCGCCGCCCCGAACGGGTCGTTCTCGATCGGAATGAAGAACGGATTCCGCGCCGGAGCAGTCGTAGTCGACTACATCGTCGACAACTGGGCCGTCTGGGAGAAGGGCGTTCCGCCGCTTCCCGCCGACTTCCCGAACTAGCGGCGGATGCGAATCGACCGAAAAGGAGGAGTATCGATGACTGCCGACTGGATCACGACAAAGGGCGGAGACAGGGGAGAAACGAGCCTCGGAGACGGAAGCAGGATTCCCAAGGACCACCCGAGGGTCGAGAGCTACGGCACGCTCGATGAATGCCAAGCCGCCGTTGGACTCGCTCGTTCGATGTGCGAATACCCGGAGATCTGCGAACATCTCTGTGTCCTCGAACGCGATCTCGGCACCCTGATGGGACATCTTGCGTTGTACCCCGGGCTGGAGTGTCCCTCGATCGGGGCGATCGAACAGATAACGGGGAAGGTTCGCGAGGTCACGGGCGAGACATTTCGCTTCGTGAGACCCGGAGATTCGAAGACGGGGGCGGCCCTCCACATGGCGCGGACGATCGCCCGACGCGCCGAACGCATCCTGGTGGGGCTCTATCGGGCCGGCGACGTGAATGATGACGTGTACCGCTATGTCAACAGGTTTTCGGACGCCCTCTACGCATTGTCCCTCTGGTACGACCATCTGGAACGCCTGCGAAAGGGGCGGAATGCGTCGGACGGATGTAATGCTGTATAATGCGTACATCATCGCATTGGAGTCCATCTTCTGCGACATCCACGGAAATCCTCCGAAAGGGCTTTCATGCGAAGGATGCACGCCATGAACGAGAACAGGGGTGAACTATAGTGGCTGTAATCAATCCGTTGACGCCGGCAAGCAACCAGGGACTTCGTCAGATCGTATACGAAAAACTCAAGGATGCGATTGTCAGCGGCGTTATCAAACCCGGTTCAAAACTTTCGGAGATCGATCTCGCGGAACAGCTCGCCGTCTCCAGGACACCCGTCAGGGAAGCGATCAGGCAGCTCGCGCAGACGGGGCTCGTGACGCTGACGCCGAGACGCGGCGCATACGTGACGCTCCCCACGGAGAAGGACGCGTCGGACCTGTACGAGCTCCGCATGGCGCTCGAAATCCTCGCCGTCGCCGATGCGGGCAAGCATATTCCGAAAGAAGAACTTCTCCGTTTCAGGGAAATCTTCCAGGCCATGACGGACCACACCAGCCACGAACAGTACGTAACGGAAGACCGCGCATTCCATCAGTTGATCTACACATACTGCTCCAACCACTTCCTGAGTCGCACGCTCGTCAACATTTCCGACCTGATCAACCTGTGCCGCCCCTATTCCATCGAGCGCGACCCGATCACGAACTTCGCCGGCGGACACGTAGCCATCATCGAGGCTCTGCTCGAAGGAAAGGAAGACAGGGCGATGGACGAGATGCGCCGGCATATCACCGTGAGCAAGGAAGGGCTCCTCGGGTATCTCAGGAACCGTCACAGGGAAGGCTCGAAGACCTTCCGCTAGAGACCGGGGGTTATGTCCATCTCCTATGTTCTGTACAAACTTCTCGGGGCTGCGGTAACACCACCCGGTTTTTTTTGTTTCCTGCTTCTGGCGATTTTCGCGTCTCTTCTGTCAC
>CALFXN010000594.1 GCA_937957815.1 uncultured Synergistales bacterium | reverse complement strand
TGCTGTTCAACATCCTGAAGCACGCGAAGGCGTCGAAGGCGACGGTCCGCGTGCGCCATTCGGACGATTCCGTCTGCGTCGTCGTCGAGGACGACGGGGTTGGGTTCGTGCGTCCGCCGGAGAAGCACTGGGGCAAGTGGAAGGGACTCGGGCTCTTCAGTATCCGCGAACGGTTGCATGCGTTCGGTGGGACGATCCGGATCCTTTCGTCCCGGGGCAAGGGGACGTCCGTGATCCTTGTCGCCCCACGCCGCACCGACGCCCCGCCGGAAACCGCGGCGAAGGGGGAGTGGAAGAAATGAGCGCGCGCGTCATCCTCGCGGACGACCACGAGATGTTCCTCGACGGTCTGCGCGACCTGATCGCCCGGGAGAACGACATGGAGGTCGTCGCGCTCGTCCCGACGGGCGAGGCCGTTGTCGAATACGTCCGGAGCCGTCCGGCCGACGTGGTCGTCCTCGACGTGACGATGCCCGGGATGGGCGGCATCGAGACGACGCGGATCCTCCGGCGCGAACGTCCCGGTCTTCTCGTCCTCGCGCTTTCGATGCACGCGGACCGCCACATCATCGCGGGAATGCTTGCGGCAGGGGCGCGCGGCTATGTCCTTAAGGAAAGCAGTTCGGCGGAATTCCTGATCGCGCTGCGCACCGTCCTGAAGGGCGAAATTGCCCTGTGTCCCAGGGTCGCGTCCATCGTCACGGCGGATTACCTCGATCTCCTCGGCCGCGCGGCGCCCGAACCGGAATGCGGCCTTTCCCCCCGCGAACTCGAGGTGCTCCGGCTTCTCGTTGACGGACGGAGCGCCCGGGACATTTCGTCGTCGCTGCACATCAGCAGGAACACCGTGGACACGCACCGACGCAACATTCTCGAGAAGACGGGCTGCGACAATCTGGCCGACCTCACGCGCTTCGCGCTCCGAGAGGGGCTGGCGGGCCCGGACCGGTAACGCAGCCGCCCCGGACCCTTTCGTCATTCCCTCCGGATTCCGTCTCACGATTTTCGTGATCCCCGAATCACGTTTCGCCTGATGGCGAGTCACCCTTCCCTCCGGGTATCCTTGATCCGGTTTCGTGCATTGCATCACATGCACGGCGCATTCCCGAAAGGAAAGGATGGGATACCGTGAAGCTTGAGATTGGGAAATTCCGCGTTTCGGACATCGCGTTCGGGTCGAAGACGTCGTTCGCGAACGGCGTTCTCACGATCGACAGGGATGAAGCCCTTGCGCTCGTACGCGAGGACAGCCACATCACCGAGGCCGAGCTGCACATCGTGAGGCCCGGCGACATGGTGCGCCTCGTCCCCGTGAAAGAGGCCATCGAAATGCGCGTCAAGGTGTCGGGCGGCTCGACCTTCCCCGGCGTCACGAACCCCATGACCCACGTCGGGTGGGGGCGCACGCACGCGCTCAAGGACTGCTCGCTGCTCGTCGTCGGGAAGCACTGGGGCAGCTTCCAGGACGGCCTGATCGACATGGGCGGCGCCTACCAGCGCAACACGATCTACGGCATGATGAAAAACCTCGTTCTCGTCGGCGACACGGACGAGGCGTTCGAGCGCCACGAACAGCAGAAGAAGAACCACGCGCTCCGCTGGGCCGGACACCGTCTGGCCGAATACGTGGGACGCTGCGTGCGCGACCTCGAACCGCAGGAGATCGAGACGTGGGCACTCGAACCCGTCAACCGCAGATCCCCCGCGGTCCAGGCCCTTCCGTCGGTCGTCTACGTCCTGCAGCCGCAGACGCAGATGGAGGCCATGGGCTACAACACGCTCGTCTACGGATGGGACGGCAACCACATGCTCCCGACCTTCATGCACCCCAACGAAATGCTCGACGGCGCGATCGTATCGGGGAGCTTCATGCCCGTCTCGTCGAAGATTTCGACCTACGAGTTCTGCAACAATCCCACGGTCAAGCGCCTCATGCGCGAACACGGCAAGACCGTCAACTTCCTGGGCGTGATCCTGTCGAACCTCAACGTCGTCATGGAGGAGAAGATGCGTTCTGCCCAGATGGTGGCGCGAATGGCCGTCAACCTCGGCGCGGACGGCGCGATCGTCGCGGAGGAAGGGTACGGAAATCCCGACGTCGATTACATCCAGACGATCGTCGAACTCGAGAAGGTCGGCGTGAAGACCGTCGGAATCTCCAACGAGTGCACGGGGCGCGACGGCGCGTCGCAGCCGCTCGTGGCTCTCGACGAGGCCGCGAACGCGCTCGTGTCGACCGGGAACGTGTCGCAGTACTTCGAGCTGCCGCCGATGCCGGTCGTTCTCGGGGAACTCGAATCCATGGCGCGCGACGGCCTCTCGGGAGGCTGGGAGGGATGCGTCCGTCCGGACGGCTCTCTCGTG
>CALFXN010000593.1 GCA_937957815.1 uncultured Synergistales bacterium | reverse complement strand
GATGGAGGAGGTCTCGGGATCGATCGAGAAGGTTCGCGGGATGATGGAGCACAGTTCCGCCGCGCTGGAGGAATCGAACGCGTCGATCGAGGAAATCGCGTCGAGCGCCCAGTCGGCGGCGAAGGCGACCGGCGACGGGGCAGAAGGCGCGACGAGGGCATCCGAAGCGGCGAGCAGCTCGGTCGACGAAGTCCACGGCGTCATCGACGACATCGGGAACGCGGAAGACGAATCGGAAAAGAGCATCGAACGGATCAAGGCGCTCGCGAAGTCGGTCGAGGACATCTCGGGATTCGTGACGACGATAACGTCGATCGCGGACCAGACGAACCTTCTGGCGCTGAACGCGGCGATCGAGGCGGCGAGGGCCGGAGAGGCGGGACGGGGCTTCGCGGTGGTGGCCGAGGAGGTCAGGAAGCTCGCGGAGGAATCGGCGCGGGCGGCGAACGAGGTCAACAAGCTGATCGACGGACTCCAGAGGCACTCCGGCGACTCGATTTCCGCGACGGAGAACACGGGCAGGATCCTCAACGAGACCATGAAGCGGGCGGCCGGGACGCAGGAGAAGCTCAAAGGGGCTGTTTCGGAAATAGCGCGCGTCGCCGACGCCGTCCAGAGCATCGCGGCCGTATCGGAAGAGCAGGCGGCCTCGAGCGAGGAGATGTCGAGCGCGATCCAGAGCGTGACGGCTTCGGCGGGAGAGATCGTCGAGTCGGTCGATTCGATCAGATCCGCGTCCGTCGAGACGACGAAGGCTGCCGAGGGGATCGCGACGGAGGCGCAGGACATGGCCGCGACGGCCGAGAAGTTGCAGAAGCTCGTCGGACGCTTCGTCCTCGGCGACGCGGTCCCGAACGGACTCGTGCCGAAGAAATAAATAGGCCACAGTGCGGAACGCTTCGTTGCCCGGAGCGTTCCGCACTTTCGTTATCCGCTGTCCGCGCGCCCCGATGAAGGAGATGCCGTCGCATATTCTTCACATGGTTTTCCCAATGTCGCTCTTTTTCCCACGCAGCCGGGCGCTCTCCCGCCGCTCGAACCGGAGGGAGGTTTCGTATCGGTCTGTCTCCTGACACATACGGCGCGTACGCATGGGAAGGCCTCTCGTCCTTCTCGCCGAACCGGATCCGACGGTTGCCTTCATGACGGGGCAATTTCTCCGATGCGGCGCTTCGGCCGGACGTCCTGTCGCCGTATACGAGCACCTGAAAGAGGGGATGGGGAACGATGGATCGGCATCGGCCGGAATGCCCCCAGTGCCGGGGAATTCTTCGTCGTTCGGGAGGAGGAGAGCCAGCCGTGCGGGAAGGGCCCGGAAACGCCGGTTCGGTGATGCGCGAAGAATACGAATGCCTCGTGGGGCCGAGGTGCGTGATCTGGAGCGCGTCCTGTTTTCTTGACGACGGACCGTCCGATGTCCGATACCTCGCCGGTCGCGCGTGCCATCGCGTGTTCCGGCGAAGGGAAACCCCGTGTCCCGAATGCCCGCTGTATCTCGAGGATCCGTCGTTTTTCCACGTGCACGCGTTTCAGGACGGGAATGCCTTCGACTGTACGGCGCGATCGGTCGTCGGCGATCTCGTGTGGTCCATCCCTCTGGAAACGAACCCGTTGTCGTTCGTTCCCGTCGGCGTCTGCGTCGCGGACATGACGGGACGCCCGCTGTTCTGGAACGCCGAATGGCGCCGGATCACGGGGGAAATCGCGTATACGCGCTCCCTGCCCGCATGGATGAGAAACGCGGGGGGCAGGCCCGTACGCGTTCGCCGCGACTCCCGGAAGCGGACATCGTCCGTGGTGTCGATCAGGAACGACACCGGGATCTTCGCCCGAATACCGGGGGAGTACCGGTGTTTTCTGGCGTGGGATGACGGAACGTCCGGCGGGAGATGCGGAACGGACGAGACGGATGCGCTCACGGGACTCCGGACGCGGGCGTCATTCGACGGGATCCTGCGCGAGGCGGACGGTTCGCCGGAAACGCTTTCGGCAAGTCTTCTCGCGCTCGATATCGACGGACTGCAGACGATCAACGACGTGTTCGGGACCGACAGGGGAGATGCGGTTCTCCGCCATATCGCGGATGTCCTTCGCGGCGCGTGTCGTGCGAAGGACGTTATCGCCCGGATCGGAGAGGACGAGTTTTGCGTGCTTCTGCCAGGCGTCGGTCCCGACTTTGTGAGGGGGATAAGCGAACGCATCTCGGCGATTGCCGGGTGTCCGACGGAAGGGATTCCGTACGGCTTTTCGACGGGATGCGCTTCGCGGACGACGGGAGAACGCCCGATGAGCGAGCTGCTTCAGATCGCGGAAGAGCGTATGCTCAGACAGAAGCGCGGCAGGCGGGGATCGATGCACAACGCTCTGCTGCAGACGATCGAGACGATGATGGAAGAGACGTCGCGGGAGACGAAGGGACATGCCGACAGATTGCGCGCGCTCTGCGCCGGAATCGGGAAGGCGCTTCGGCTCGACGACGCGGGGCTCGAAATTCTGGATCTCGTCGCACGACTCCACGACATCGGAAAGATATCGGTCCCCCTGAGTATTCTCTCGAAGTCGGGGCCCCTGTCGGAAGAGGAATGGCGGGTGATCCGGAGACATCCGGACGTGGGCTTCAGGATCGCGCGCGCCTCGTCGCCGGATATCGCGTCGGCGGCGGACGGAATCCGGGGACATCACGAACGGTGGGACGGAACGGGATATCCCCTCGGACTCTCCGGTCGGGCCATTCCGCTTGCGGCCCGCATCGTCTCGATCGCGGACGCCTACGACGCCATGCGGAGCGAGAGACCGTACAAACCCCCGTTCGGCGAAGCGCGGGCCCGCGAAGAACTGGT
>CALFXN010000592.1 GCA_937957815.1 uncultured Synergistales bacterium | reverse complement strand
CCGCTCCCCGCCGTTTTGGCGGCGGCCATGCCCGCGACCGAAGGTCTTGTCTTCGGCTCCCAGACGATCTCGGTCAATCCGGCGACGCACCGCCCCTTCGAGAGGAACGTGGCGTTCATGACCGTGGAGGGCAGAGAGTTCCATCCCGTGAACACGTTCCTCGTCAGAGGTCCGGACTATCTGCCGTGACCGCACCGCATCCGGGTTGGGTATGCAGCAAGATAATCGAAGAGGAGGAAGTTGAATGAAACTGTGTGATATCGCTTCGCTTATACGCGCGGAGGTGCTCAGCGGCGAGGAACAGCTCGACGATATCGATATCGAGTGCGCGTACGGCGCCGACCTGATGAGCGACGTCCTTGCCTTTGCGCGATCGGGTTCCCTTCTGTTGACAGGCTTGACCAACATTCAGATCGTCCGGACCGCGCAGATGCTCGACCTTCCCGCAGTCGTCTTCGTCCGCGGAAAGAAGCCGCAGGAGGCTGCGGTCAAATTGGCGTCGCAGATCAAAATGCCCATACTCCTCTGCCAGATGAGTATGTTCGAATGCTGCGGCATCCTGTTCCAGAAGGGCATTCTCCCCTGCCACATACCGGACAGAGGGGTGTGACACGTGGCTCAGGAGCCGTATGTGGAGGAGTACGTCATTCAAGCGGGCGATTTTTCCGCGATCGGCGAAGCGTCGACAAAGTTCAAGTCGACGTTGAAAATGCTGGGCATCCCCTCCGACCTCGTCCGCAGATCTTCGGTGATCGCGTACGAGGCCGAGATGAACGCGCTGATTCACGGCGGAGGCGGACTTCTTCGCATGACCGTGTACGATGATCGTCTCGAAATCGTCGCCTCGGACACGGGACCGGGGATTCCCGACGTTGCGCTCGCGATGCAGGAGGGGTATTCCACCGCGACCGACGAGATCCGCGAACTCGGTTTCGGCGCGGGAATGGGACTGCCGAATATCGACAGAAACGCCGACTCTTTGGAGATAGATACCGAAGTCGGCAGAGGAACGACGCTTAGGGCGACCGTCCTTTTTCCGTCGCCGTAGCCTGCGCTTCGAGCGAGGAAAAAGGAAGAGTCCGTCCACGTTGTTCTCTACGATAAAGGAGTGAATGCAATGTCCGGAGGGATTAAAATTCGTGAATCCCGATGCCGGGGGTGCGCCAACTGCATCAAATCCTGTCCTACCGAGGCGCTCCGCGTCATCGACGGGCTCGTCAGAGTGCTTCCCGATCTCTGTATAGACTGCGGGGAGTGTATTCGGAGCTGCAGAGACAAGGCGATTACGGTCAACGAC
>CALFXN010000591.1 GCA_937957815.1 uncultured Synergistales bacterium | reverse complement strand
CAAGACCCTTGAATCTACCGATAGGCCCCTCAGATATCCGAGTGGTATACTCACGTACGTTCCGGAAATCGACGACAGGAGCGTGAACACGGTGGCATACAGACTTTTGACCGTCCTTGGACGAATCCTGCTCCCCGCTTTTTTTCTGCTGTCGCTCACGACAGCGGCAGTGCATGCGACGAACGGACCGGTCTCAAAGGACGCGGGCTGCGAGACCGTCCGGTGCGTCGACGCGAAGACATTCAGCGACATGATAAGGAGCGGCGCCCCGAAGCCGATCGTCATCGACACCCGGAAGCCGAAGGAGTTCGAGGAGTCGCGCATCGCGGGCGCTGTCAACATCGATCTCCTCATGGGGCCCGACATGATCGGTGAGGCGCTCGCGGAATACGACCGCGAAGGCGTCTATCTCCTCTATTGCATCGACGGCGACCGCAGCGGCAAGTTCGGAAAGATCATGCTGGAACTCGGATTCCGGCATGTATATAACCTCGAAGGGGGGATTATCGAGTGGCAGGATCTCGAATATCCCGTGGAAAAGTGATCCGGACGGCGCTTCGCGCGCTCGTCCTCGCGATTCCCCTGGCCGGCGCGGCATTCCTTCCGGCGGAAGCGGCGCGGAAGCTCCCTGATTTCGATCCGATTCAGTCCGGGAGAGCGGATGTCCTCGCATTCAAGACGTACGGCAAAAATCTCCGGATCACTGCGTCGGCGGATATCGTCCGCGCGTCCCTGCGGGGATTTCCCGACGTGACGTTCAACGACCACGGGTACGCCGAACGCATCATGATCCGGACCCCTGTCAGGAGCGGCTCCGTCGCGGCCGACTTTTCGCTCGGATGCGGAGGGTGAGGCGGTTCGAAGGATTTCGCCTCCGTAAGTTTTACGGGGCTCGACGTCGATTTCGTCAAGGGCGACAAGGAACACGCCTCATATACGATACGCTGGGACTTTTCCGGAGCGGGGGAAAACGATCGGATCATCTCCGGGACGATGATCGCGAATAAGCATGGTCACGACGAAAAGTCGGAATTTCCGATCGACATCGTCCGGCTTGATCCCGGAGTCAGGTTGCTCTTCGCCGTCTACGACCCTGCGGGAGGTCTGCCCGCATCGAAAATTCTCGGTGAGACGCGCTCGACTTCGGCGCGGCTCACGCTCCCGATCTTCAATCCGGCCCCGCGGGACCAAGACTTCATGATCGCGATCGCCAACGTCGGGACGGAAACCGTGCGTCTTCGCGGAGGATCCGACCAGATCCGTCCCCTCGCCGGGAATCCGGCGAGCCCGCAGCTTCTCGTGCAGGACGGAAACGTCATCGGGCCCGGCGCGATGGCGATCCTGAACCTGAAGAACCTTTCGGGACTCTGGGCCGGAGTGACCGTTCACTTCGACAGCGGGTCCGACGTGAAGATCACATGGGGAATTCCCGGGATGATTCTCTCCCCGATGCTTCTCGTAACGGTCTTTTCGCTCGCGATCTCCGGATGCGTCGTCTTCCTTCTCGGGCGCACCCTCCGGAAGAAGACCGCCTGACCTCTCTCCGGCGGAGGAAACGCGCGCAAAAAAAAGAAAAAAGGACGAGCCCCGACGGGCTCGTCCTTCGCGTCTTCCAGCCACCCTCGTATCACGATCTCGGCAGTACCGAAACGCAAAACGCTCCGAACGTTCCCGACGCACTCCCGTCTCCGGACGACCCGGCCGAGGATCCCGACGGCGCGTCCGGCTCGACATGGAGGGTCACGAACATCTCCCGGCCGAACTCCGTCCTGAGGTCATCCTCGATCCTGTCCGCTATCGAGTGCGCGTCGACGAGGGACAGATCGCGACGGACGACGACGTGGACATCGACCGCCATATTGGTGCCGATCTTCCGCGTCCGAAGTTTGTGGGAGCCGGAGACTTCCGCGCTCCGTTCGATGATCTCGCGGATCCGGCGTTCGCAGTCATGGTCGAGGGACGCCTCGAGAAGCTCGTCGAGGCTTTCCCTGATGATCGGAATCGCGACCTTCACGATGAAGACGCTGACGATGACCGCCGCCAGAGGATCGAGAATACGCCAGCGCTCCCCGAGAAGCATCGCTCCTCCGATGCCGACGCTCGTCCCGATCGACGAGAAGGCGTCCGAGCGGTGATCCCAGGCCTTCGCGACGATCGCCGAACTGTTCAGCGTCCGTCCGGCCCGCAACGTGTACCAGTACAGAGCTTCCTTCAGGACGACCGACAGGACCGCGGCGATAAAAGCAATCACCCCCGGACGGACGATCGGATGCCCGCGCAGGACATTCCAGATCGAACACGAGCCGCTCCAGAAGATCCCCGCGCCCGCCGCCAGAAGGAAAAATCCGCAAATGGCAGCCAGAAGGGTTTCGACCTTGCCGTGTCCGTAGTCGTGTCCGTGGTCCGCGGGCTTGCTCACGATCCGGAACCCGAGGATGACGACGATATCCGTAATCAGGTCCGAAAGGGAATGTGTCGCGTCCGCGATCATCGCGCCGCTGTGTCCCAGAAATCCGGCCGCATACTTGAATGCCGTCAGCGCCACATTCACCCCAAGGCCAACCCATGTCACGAACGAAGCCCGGGCCGCGCGGGCCTTCCCCCGAAGTTCACCGTCCATATTTTCCCCCTTTTCCCTGTCCGGACACCGCGTCCTCTTCCGGGGCCGCCATGCCGTTTTCGCAATTGTAGCATAGTTCACACCCTCCGTCCGTCGACCGCTCAGGCAGAGACCTTTCGATGAGCTGGTACTACAAGCTGGTCTTGTCACCTGGTACTCAAAAGTGAGATAATGGCCCGCGAGAGAAACCGGGAGGGATGGAGAGTATGGAGACGATACGCGTGAAGGGCATCGCTGTCGAGTTGCCCACCGCGAGGGTGGACAATTCGGAACTGGTCCGGCAGTTCGGAACGTGGACGGAGGAGAAAATCTACCAGAAGACGGGAATCAGGGAGCGTCGCGTCGCGACGACGGAACTCGTTTCGGATCTCGCGACCGGGGCGTGCGAGCGGCTCTTCGCGGACAATCCGGCGTTCAGCCGCGACGAGGTCGACATGCTGCTGCTGTGCACGGAGACGCCGGACTACTACATGCCCGCGACCGCGTGCGTCGTCCACCGGCGGCTCGGCCTCAGGAGCGACGCCGGGGCGCTCGATTTCAACCTCGGCTGTTCGGGGTTCATCTACGGGCTCGCGCTCGCGAAGTCGCTCGTCGCGTCGGGCGCGGCGCGCACGGTCCTCCTCGCGACGGGAGATACGCTCTCGAAGACCGTCCATCCGATGGACAAGAGCACGCGGACGATCTTCGGCGACGGCGTCGCAGCGACGCTCGTCGGCCGGGGGGATTCCGGCGGCGAGATCGGGGAGTTCGTCCTCGGGACGGACGGTTCGGGCGCGGAGAAGCTCATCGTCCCCGCGGGGGGGTTCGCGATGCCGCGTACGCCGGAGACGGCCGAGGAACGCACGAACATGTGGGGGAACACGCGGTCGCACGACAACCTGTACATGAACGGTCCCGAAGTCCTCGAATTCACCGTGCGGACCGTTCCGGGGTGCGTCGCCGCGACGCTCGGAAAGCACGGGATGACGATGGACGACGTCGACCTCTTCGTCTTCCACCAGGCGACCCGGCTGATTCTCGAACATCTCCGGAAGGAGATGCGGATTCCCGAGGACCGCTTCATGGTCCACATGGAAACCACGGGAAACACCGTGAGCGCCACGATCCCGATCGCGCTCGCAGAGGCGCTCCGCGTCGGGCGCGTCCGCTCCGGGATGCGCGTGATGCTTGTCGGGTTCGGTGTCGGGTTCTCCTGGGGGGCGACGGTCCTCAGGTGGAACTAGCGTCGAGCCGGGAGAGAACGGACGCGGCGGAGAATGACGGCATTCCGTCCGCATAGAGAATGTCCGCCATTTCAAACCTCGGATCGAGCGGCGCGTCGGGCGCCGTGGGAATCGCGACGCATCGCATTCCGGCGCGGAGGGCCGCCTCGACGCCGATCGCCGAGTCCTCGAATACGACGCATCTGTCGGCCTCCGTTCCCATCCGCCGGGCTGCCTCGGTGAAAACGGCGGGGTCGGGTTTCGGCCTGCCCGCTTCATCGGCCGAGACCACGACCCCGAAATACTCCGCGAGCCCCGTGTTTCCGAGAATCGTCGCGACGACGTCCGCCGGGGACCCCGAGGCGACGGCGAGCGGCAGCCCGCGTCCGGCGAGCGCGCGCACAAGCGCGGATATCTCCGGGAAGACGGGCGTGTCCGCGCGCGCAAGTTCGCGGTAGATCGCCATCTTTCGTTCGACGAGCGTCGCGGCGTTTTCCGCTATTCCGAATCTCTCGCGGACATCCTCGGCCATCGCGAGATTGCTGACGCCCACGTACCGCCGCTTCATCGCGGGCGTCAGCGTCACCCCGTACGCGGCCAACAACCTGCGGTCCGCCTCGTAGTAGTTCGGCTCGCTGTCGACGAGCGTGCCGTCGAGATCGAAGATCGCGGCCGCGATGGCCGGAGGCGTAAACGGCCGCACGCGCGCGAAGAGTTCGATCCTGTTGCCCTCCGGATCGCAGAACGAACATTCGCGGAACCCGTCTCCCGTGTCCCTCGGGCGGACGAGTCCCGCGAGCCCGAGTCCGCGAAGGCGTTCGTACTCGGCGTCGACGTCGCGGACGCCGAGCGCCGCGTGCCCCCAAGCGCCCGCGTTCCCGCCCAGGCGTTCCTTCCCGCGATGGAGCAGTTCGAGATCGACGTTTCCGCGTCTGAGCATAACCGTCCTGAGCCCCGGCGTATTCCGGCTCGCGTAGCGGTAGAGCGTCGAGAAGCCGAGAATCGTGCGATAGAAGAGTTCCTGCGCGAAGAGATCCGACACTTCGAGGCCGATGTGCGCCCCTTCTCCGCGCGCCGCACAGCCCTTCGTCACGGATTC
Organism: uncultured Synergistales bacterium; assembly: GCA_937957815.1. GTDB lineage: Bacteria > Synergistota > Synergistia > Synergistales > Aminobacteriaceae > CALFXN01. The sequence goes on along the minus strand of CALFXN010000591.1, from coordinate 2,239 downwards.
TTCCCCGCCGCGTCCAGCCGGTCGCGCGCCATCCCGGCCGCGTCCGTCCCCGGAGCCTCCGCGCAGATCCTTTCGTACAGCTTCCTCGCCTCGTCCTTCCGTCCCGCCCCCTCGAGCGCGCGGGCGTACCGGAATCTGACCGCCGGAACGTCGTCGGCCGGAATGTCCTCCGGCGTCCGGAGCAGCCGTTCGTAGAGCGGGACGGCGTCGGCATACCTGCGCGACTCCTCGTACACGAACAGAAGCCGCTCGACGACGGAGGTCGCGTCCGGCGCCGCCGGATAGCGCTTCAGGAAGGTTTCGAGCGCTTCCGCCGCCGCCTTCCAGTCCGGAGGCGTCCGCTCGATCGCGAGCGACGACAGGTTCCAGAGCGCCTCGCGCGCCCGCTCCGTGTCGGGGCATTCGTCGGCGGCGCGACGGTAGAGAGCCGCGATCTCCCCGATCCGCTCCGAATCGAGCGCCGCAACCCGGCTGAAGATGCCTTCGGCCAGAATCTCCTGCTCCGATACCGCCGGAGCGGCGCCCGCGGCGCCGCAGAGCGAGAAAAGCACCAGAAACGGCGCGACGAGACGAATCATGACGGCGATCCTCCCTTCAATTTCACGAAAAAACACGCGACCACGCAGGGCTTCATTCGTACCGGAGCGCCTCGATCGGCGAGGCGCACGACGCCTTCCAGGCCGGGTAGAAACCGAAAAAAACGCCGATTGTCGCCGAAAAGCCGAACGAAAGCGCGATCGACACGGGCGTGATCTCGGTCGTCCAGTCGAACGCAGATGTCAGGACGTTCGAGGTCGCGACGCCGAGACCGATTCCGATAACGCCGCCGAGGAGCGAAAGCATCATCGCCTCTGCCAGGAATTGGAAGCGGATGTCCCTGCGTCTCGCGCCGACGGCCATCCGGATGCCGATTTCGCGCGTCCGCTCCGTGACCGATACGAGCATGATGTTCATGATGCCGATCCCTCCGACGAGCAGCGAGACGGACGCCACGGCTCCGAGGAGCAGCGACATGACGCGCGTCGACTCTGCCGCCGTCTCGAGGATCTGCGTGAGGTTGCGGATCGTGAAGTCGTCTTCGCGGCCGTCGGAAATCCGGTGCCGCTGCCGGAGCAACGCGCGGATCTCTCGTTCCGCAGCCTCGAGATCTTCGGGGACCTCCGTGCGGACCGTGATGCGTCGCACGAAACCCGGGATCACCGAGCGGAAGAGACGTCGCTGCGCCGTCGTGACCGGAACGAACGCAAGGTCGTCCTGGTCGCCTCCCCATGGAGTCTCGCCCTTCGGTTCGAGGACGCCGGCGACGAGGAACGGGACCCTCCTGATCCGGACCTGGCGGCCGACAGGATCCTCCGCGCCGAAGAGATTCATCGCGACCGTCGCGCCGAGAACGCAGACCTTCGCACTCGTGCGGACGTCTTCGTCCGTAAGCGAACGTCCCGAAGCGACCGTCCAGTTCCGGACGCGAAGCATCGCGTCCGTCGTTCCGAGGACGAACGTATTCCAGTTCGCGTTCCCGGCGACTAGTTGCGCGCTTCCGCTCCTGTCGGGCGCGACGTCCGTCACGGAGGGGCACTCGAGCCGGATCGCGTCCGCGTCGTCGAGCGTGAGGCTCGCGCCCGATCCCGCCGCAAGGCGGACGCCGCTCGACGACGCCGTCCCAGGCATTACGATGAGCAGATTGCTGCCCACCCCCGCGATGAACCCCTCGATGCTCCGCCGCGCGCCCGTCCCGACCGCCATCATCGTGATCACGGCCGCGACGCCGATAATAACGCCGAGCATCGTGAGCGCGCTCCTGACCCGGTTGGCGCGGAGCGCCCGCAGCGACGTCCTCGCGAGCTGCGCGGCCCCGATCCCGTGCGTCCGCATCGTCAGAACGGGCTCCTCGTCGCGTTCTTCCGCGGCTTCGTTGCGGATACGACGACCGGTTGCCCCCGCGTCACGTCGCCAGAGACGATCTCGACGAAGAGACCGTCCGAAATTCCGGCGACGACCGGGATTCGTTCGGGCTTCCCGTCCTTCAGGATCCAGAGCGCGGCGCCCTTCCGCGCCCCCTCCCTCTCGGACGTTCCCGGCGCTCCCGGAGGAACGAACCGGAGTGCCGCTCCGGGCGCCTTGAGGACGTCATGACGCCTGTCCGTGATGATCGAGACGTTCGCCGTCATCCCGGGCTTGAGCCGGAAGTCAGGATTGTCCACGTGGATCACGACCGTGTAGGTCACGACGGTCTCGGCCG
>CALFXN010000590.1 GCA_937957815.1 uncultured Synergistales bacterium | reverse complement strand
CCGAGTTCCACGCGGAGGGAGATTCTCCCCTTTTCGGTGAACTTGACGGCGTTGCCGAGGACATTGAGCAGAATCTGGCGGAGGCGGAGCGGATCGCATCGGATATAGTCCGGGGTTTCCGGATCGACGCGGACCGTCACGGCGATTCCCTTGCGGATGGCTTGCGGCGTGACGATATCGAGAACCTCGTCGACGAGTGCGCGGAGCATGAAGGCGCGGCCCCGGATGTCCATTCTGCCGGCTTCGATCCGGGAGTAGTCCAGGACGTCGTTGACGAGCTCCATCAGGTGCAGGGAGGCCGTTTTCACGGCCTCGAGCGCCCTGCGCGTCTTCGGCTCCCTGGTGTCGCGCAGGGCGAGCGTGGTCATTCCGATGATCGTGTTGAGCGGCGTGCGGATTTCGTGGCTCATATTGGAAAGAAATTCGGACTTCGCCGCACTGGCCTTCTCGGCGGCATCGCGCGACACGCGAAGCACCTCGCCGAGGACCGCGTTTTCGCGGACCTCGCGTTCGAGCACCCGGATCGTCCGGTTGAGCGTCGCGGTGCGCTCATGGACGCGCAGCTCGAGAGTTTCGTCGAGTTCCCGGAGCAGACGTTCGTTTTCGACCTGTTCGGTGATGTCGCTCCAGAGCCCCGCAAAGCCGCGGCATTCTCCGTCCAATCCGAAAAAGGGGGCCCCGTTTTCGAGGATCCGGCGGTACTCCGCGTTCGTTCCGATCGCGGGGCGAACGCGGAATGTACACCGGAAGGGCTCCCGCAGATTCCCGGGGTTCGCGAAACGGTCGCGGACCCGTTCGCTGTCGTCGGGATGCACACATCCAGCGAACTGTCCGTCGAGGTCGTCCCCAAGGGACAATCCCATGTATTCCGCGGCCGTCCTGCTGACGGATACGAGCCTGAAACGACTGTCGGTCCGCCAGAGCATCGCCGGGATCTCGTTCCAGAGGGAATGTGGGGCTGAATCCGGCGTCACTGCGTCTGTGCCCCTTTCGGGTCCGGGGCGGGACCTGACGTCACGCGCAGGATCTCGGTGTTTCCCGAGCGGAAGATCGTTTCTCCCAGTGACCGGATGACGGATTCCTTCATTTTGGGAAAGCGCGAGCGCTCCCGTTCGCCGAGGACGATGTGGGTGACCCCGTAGGCGTCGAGAATCCTTCTTGCGGCGTTCGGCGTCGTCGCTTCGTAGACGGACCGAACGTCGGCGCTGCGTTTCTGGGGGATATCGGGAGAAC
>CALFXN010000589.1 GCA_937957815.1 uncultured Synergistales bacterium | reverse complement strand
GATCTGCGTCCCGAGGGGCTGGTCAGGTGCCACGGAGAGATATGGAAGGCGCGGAGTTCCTCGGGTGCGTTTTTCGTGAAGGGCGACGAGGTTCGTGTCGCCGGACTTGAAGGAATCGTGCTTGTGGTGCATGGAGAGAGCGGGAGCGCGAATCCCGCCGAAGATACGCACAAAGCAAAGGAGGAGTAGTCATGGTCATCGATCTTTTGGAGATATTGCTCAGTCTGGGGACGTCCTTCGGGTTTATCCTCATCGTCCTGTTCATCCTGGCGTCGGCGGTGAAGATCGTTCCCGAGTACCAGAGGGTGGTCGTCTTCCGCCTCGGCCGGCTGGTCGGCGCAAAGGGACCCGGCATCGTGCTCGTCATTCCGATCATCGACAGGGTGGTCAGGGTCGATCTGCGCGTGGTGACGCTCGACGTTCCCGTGCAGGAGGTCATCACCCGGGACAACGTCCCGATCAAGGTGAACGCGGTCGTCTATTTCCGGGTCATGGATTCGTCGCGCTCCGTCGTCGAAGTCGAGAATCACATCATGGCGACGAGCCAGCTCTCGCAGACGACGCTTCGTTCGGTCATCGGTTCCGTCGATCTCGACGATGTCCTCTCGTCGCGTGAGAAGATCAACAGCGAGCTTCAGAAGATCATCGACGAGAGGACGGATCCGTGGGGCATCAAGGTAAGTGCCGTCGAGGTCAAGGAACTCGAACTCCCGGAAGGGATGAAGCGCGCGATGGCGAAGCAGGCCGAGGCCGAGCGAGAGCGGCGCGCGAAGATCATCGCTGCCGAAGGCGAGTATCAGGCTGCGGAAAAACTCAGCGAGGCGGCGCGACAGATGGAGGTATCGCCGGTCACGCTGCAGTTGCGATATCTCCAGACGCTTCGCGAGATATCCAACGAGAAGAACTCGACGACGATCTTCCCGATTCCGATCGACCTGATCCGCCCGTTCATCAGGAATCTCGCGGAGGGAGATCGCGCGAAGGAGTAACGCGCCTTTGCAGGAACGGATGCTCGGACTATAATGGCCTGATACCGATCGATCACGATACGCTGTTCCAAACAACGCGCAAGGAGGGCACCAAATGGCATACGACTTCCGGACGATAGAGGCAAAATGGCAGCACTACTGGGATGAGAACAAGACCTTCAATGTGGAGGCGGACCCCGCGAGGAAGAAGTTCTATTGCCTCGAAATGTTCCCGTATCCGAGCGGCGCGCTCCATATGGGGCATCTCAGGAACTATTCCATCGGGGATATGATGGCGCGCTTCCTCTGGAAAAAGGGGTTCAATGTCCTGCATCCCATGGGATTCGATGCCTTCGGCCTTCCCGCGGAGAACGCGGCGATCAAGTACAACAGTCATCCGCACGCGTGGACGTGGAAAAACATCGAACACATGACGGAGCAGCTCAAGAACATGGGGTGCAGCTACGACTGGCGCCGCCGCGTAGAGACGTGCCATCCGCGCTATTACAAGTGGACGCAGTGGATCTTCCTCCAGATGTTCAAAAAGGGGCTCGCCTACAGGAAGCACGCTCCCGTGAACTGGTGCGAGAGCTGCAATACCGTTCTCGCGAACGAACAGGTCATCAACAACGGGGTCTGCTGGCGTTGCGGGACGCAGGTCACGAAGAAGAACCTCGAACAGTGGTTCCTGAGGATCACGGATTACGCCCAGGAGCTTGTCGACTGTCTCGAAGAGCTCAAGGGAGGGTGGCCCGAGAGAGTCCTTCTGATGCAGCGGAACTGGATCGGACGATCCGAAGGCGCGCGCCTTTCGTTCGACGTTCCGGATGTCGGGAGAAAGCTCGAGACCTTCACGACCCGGTTCGACACGATTTACGGCGTGACGTTCATCGCGCTTTCGGCGGAACATCCGATGGTGCGCGAGATTCTGGAACGATCGCCGAAACGCGCGGAGATCGAGAAATTCGTTAAGGAATGCGCGCAGCAGAGCGAAATCGAGCGGACGGCCGTCGGAGGCGAAAAGCTCGGCATCGACACGGGCGTCGTCGGCGTTAATCCGGTCAACGGCCGGAAGGTTCCGATCTGGATCGCGAATTACATCCTCATGGATTACGGGACGGGCGCGATCATGGGGGTTCCCGCCCACGACCAGAGGGACTTCGAGTTCGCTCGGAAGTACGGGATTCCCGTCGATGTCGTCATCCGTCCGAAGGACGGCACGCTTGACGGCGCGACGATGGACGCGGCCTTCGAAGAAGACGGTTTTTCGTGCAATTCGGGCGAGTTCGATGGCCTGCCGACGCGCGAGGCCATCGTGAAGATGATCGAATGGGGCGAACGAAAGGGATTTTGCGCGAGGGAAGTCAATTTCCGTCTCCGGGACTGGCTGATATCCCGGCAGCGCTACTGGGGTGCTCCGATTCCCGTCGTCTATTGCGACCATTGCGGTATCGTCCCCGTTCCCGAAGAGGATCTCCCCGTCCTTCTGCCGACGGAAGTCAAAATCAAGGAAAACGGAAAGTCTCCGCTCGCCGAGGATGAGAGCTGGCTCAGGACGCCGTGTCCGAAATGCGGCGGCCCGGCCCGGCGTGAGGTCGACACGATGGACACGTTCATCTGTTCGTCGTGGTATTTCCTGCGGTATTGCTCGCCGCTCGACGACGCGGAGGCGTTCAACGCGGACGAAGCGAAATACTGGATGAACGTCGACCAGTATATCGGTGGAATCGAACACGCATGCCTCCACCTCATTTACGCGCGATTCTTCACGAAGTTCTTCGCGGACCTCGGGCTCTGCGCGGTCCGCGAACCGTTCGCGAATCTACTGACGCAGGGCATGGTCATCAAGGACGGAGCGAAGATGTCGAAATCCCTCGGCAACGTCGTCGATCCCGACGAGATCATAAAGAAGTTCGGCGCCGATACGGCGAGACTCTTCATCCTTTTCGCCGCTCCGCCCGAGAACGACCTCGACTGGTCGGACCAGGGAGTCGAGGGGGCGCACCGGTTCCTGAACCGCATCTTCAGGATCGTGAGCGAATCCGCCGACGTCCTTCGGAATACGCCGGACGAATCCGTTCCGATGAATGCGCTTTCCGATACGGCGCATCGCGACCTCAAGCGGAAGATCCACACGACGATCCAGAGCGTCACGCGGGACATCCACGAAGAACGGCAGTTCAACACGGCCGTGGCGCGCCTCATGGAGCTTCTGAACGCGATTTCGTCGGCCAAACGCGAGACGTCCGTCGAACGGAGGCTCTTCCGCGAGGCCGTGTCGGCACTGCTCCAGTGCCTGAATCCGTTCTGTCCGCACATCACCGAAGAACTCTGGGAGATGATGGGGCACTCGTCGACGATCGCGGGAACCCCGTGGCCGGAAGCGGACGCTGCATCGCTCGCGGCCGACGAGGTGACGGTCGTCATTCAGTTCAACGGGAAGATCCGGGAACGGATCGAGATCCGGGCCGGACTTCCGGAGGATCAGCTCGAGAAGACCGTTCTGAATATGGAATCGGTCAGAAAGCGTCTCGAAGGAAATACGATTGTCCGTGTCGTCACGGTGCCGGATCGTCTCGTAAACATCGTGGTGAAGGAGACGTGCCGCTCCTGATCGTGATCGCCGCCTCGGGGGCGGCGCAGCGGCGGCTTCTTTCGGAGCAGGGGAAGGCTCTTGCGGCATCCGGGTACTCCCTTGGCCGGAAGATTCAGGGCGGAACATGGGGAGACCTGTTCTCCCTGTCGGAAACGTCCGGGCTTTTCGCCGAAAAGGAATATTTCGTCGTGGAAGAGGCCGAGAATCTCGGCCCCTTCCCTTTGGAGTACGTTCACGCCGTCGAATCCGGAGACAGCGCGACGGCCTTTGTTCTCGTCTATGAAAAGATCGCAAAGGGGACGTTTTCTCCGGACCTTTCGAAACGGCTCACGGCGATCTCCGAGACGCCCCCCCCGTTCTGGACCGATGCGAAGGTCGCCTGGCTCCGTTCGAAGGCCAAAGACCTCGGAATCCGGCTGGATGAGGATGCAGCCCACCTCCTCGTCGAATTCGTCGAAAATCCGGAGGAGCTTCTTTCGGAGATATCGAAGATCGGGGCGTACCTCGGGGATAAGAACATTACGGCGGACCATGTGAGGCAATTCTCGTTCGATGAGGGACGGGCCAATATGCTTCGTTTCGTGGACGCGTTCTGCCGGGCGGAGTGGAGAGACGTCTTGGAGTCGCTTCCGGCCATACGGAGGGAAGACAGCTTTTTGCCCGCGCTTACGGCGCTTCATAACCGGGTGCGGCTCGCCCTCTATCAGGCGCAGTTTCCCGGCGGGGCCGGAAAGCTCTCCGAAGCGCTCGGAGCGAAGCCGTACCAGATGAAGATGGCGTCGGAGTGTCTGAAACGGTACGAGCACTCCGACCTTCTGCTTCTTTCGACGTCGCTTATCGCGACGTCGTATGGAGAGAAAACCGGCAGGGGAACGGGAATTGCGGGCTTCGAGTCGGCCGTGCTCCGCGCTCTGGCGACGAAAAAGAAAAGAACCGCAGCCAGGTGATCGGGTTCATGGCTGCGATCCTTTGCGCAATCGGAGTTCTCCGGGGGAAACTAGTTCCGTGTCGTTGCGGGCTGTGCGCCAAGCTGCTTCAAACGATTCGCGAGCATCGACTTTCTGCGGTCCCCGGTGTTGTGATGCATGACCCCTTTGACGACAGCCTTGTCGATAACACCCTGCGCAACATCGAATCGCTTTGCAGCGAGTTCGGTGTCTTTGCTCTCGACGGCTTCAAGGACTTTCTTGACGGCGGTTTTGCATCTTGTCGTCCAGTAACGGTTATAGAGCCGGTTCTTTTCGCTCTGGCGCATCCGCTTTTCCGCTGACTTCTTGTTCGGCACGAACGTCACCTCCTCCCTGCAAAACGCATAACATTCTAGCATGCCCGGAGTTCCGTCCGCAAGAGAATCCACCGGGATTAAGCAGAAAGGCCTCTGGTGAACGCACGAATGGATATGAATGAGATCTTCGGTTCGGGCGGGGTGGTCGCATCCCGTTTTCCGGGGTACGAGAACAGAAAGGAACAGTGCGAGCTCGCGACGGCCGTATGGGAGACGATCGAAGCGGAAGGAGGCGAGGTCCTCGTTGCCGAGGCGCCGCCCGGAGTCGGGAAGACGTTCGCACTGCTTGTCCCCGCGTTGCTTCACTGTATCCCGAAGGACGAGAGGATCCTCGTTCTCACGGGGAGTATCCCGCTTCAGGAACAGCTGGTATCGAAGGACATCCCGTCGATCGAAACGATCCTCGGACGTCAGGTGACGTACGGACTTCTCAAGGGGAGGGGAAACTATGCCTGTCTCCGTCGGTGCAGGGAACTCGGCGGAGATGGATTCCTCTCGTTCGGCGACGAGGGCGAGGCGTCCCGGACGGTTCTCTCCTGGATCGATTCCACGAAGACCGGAGATCTCTCGGAACTTTCGTTCGATCAGCATAATCAGGTACTGTCCGCGATCGCGTCGTCGGGGCGCGGGTGCATCGGTTCGGCCTGTCCGGAACGCGACAGATGTTTCGTCCTCGCGCAGCTCAGAAGAGCCCAGGAGTGGCAGGTTGTGGTCGCGAACTATCATTTGTTTTTCTCGTATATCCTCGAGGCGGGAAAGCCGTTTCCGATTCCATTCAACGTCCTGCTGTGCGACGAGGCGCACAGGATGGCTGATTCCGCGCGGTCCGTCGCGACCGTTTCGTACTCGCCGGAGGATCTGGTCCGGATTCTTCGCGGGAAACCCGGACCGCTGAATCAATTCCTGCGGGGGAACGGGATCGATACGGATGCATTGCAGGCGGACGCGGACGAAGCGAGAAACGAGGCGCGAGCCTTCGGCGACAGGACCGAGCTGTTGTGTCCCGACGGAGAGTGTCTCCCGAAAAGCGACGCGGACTGGTCCGCACGCGGGAAATTGCTCGCCGAACGCCTCGAGTCGCTGTGCGGCAGGTTGCGGACATGCGACGAGGATTACAGGAACGGTACGTTCGAGGGGACTGCGGATAACGCGAACGCGGCGTCGGTATCCGCGTGGTTCGAGGAAATCCGGGAAATTCGCGACTCGTTGCTCTGGTGCCTTTCTCTCGAACGGTATCCGGAATGGACCTTCTGGCGCGAAGGGCGAGGATGCGCCTGTGCGCCGATACGATGCGACAAGCTCGTATCCGAGGCTATCGGACGCAGCGAGCCGGAGAGCGTCGTCTGCGTCTCCGCGACGCTTTTTCACGGGAATCAGCCTTCATTCTGGTGTCGAGAGACGGGAATCGAACCTTCGAAGCTTCTCCGCGTCGGGAGCCCTTTCGATCTGCCCAACCAGATGGAGCTTCTCATCGTCGACTCGGGGTACGAGGTCAGGGACAAAGGATACGACGCCGCGACGAGCCGGATCATCGAACATCTGTGCGACGAAAACGGAGGACGGACGCTCATCCTCCTCAGCTCTTTCCGTCTTCTCGGAGCCGTCGCAGCACGGATGACGACGAAACGGCGCGAATATGACGTCCTCGTTCAGGGAACTCTGCCGCGAAAGGAACTTCTCGAAAAATTCCGGGAGAACAAGACGTCGGTTCTCATCGGAAGCGTCTCTTTCCGGGAGGGGATCGACGTTCCGGGTGACAGTCTGACGCAGGTCATTATCGACCGGATCCCCTTCCCGCACCCTTCCGATCCGGTTGTCCGTGCCCGCAACGATCTCGAATCGGGACGGTCGTTTATGGCCTTCACGCTTCCGATGGCGACGCTCCTTCTGCGACAGGCCGTCGGGCGACTCATAAGAAGCGCGTCCGACAGGGGAAGAGTCGTCATTATGGATTCGCGGCTTCTCGACAGACCCGACTGGGGAATTCTCGCTTCGTTGCCTCAGGTCAGATGCCGACGCCTCAGAGTGCGCATTTCTCCGAAGAACGTTGCCGCGTCCGGATCCCTGTGATATAGTATCGTGGCTGACCCCGAGGGCCAGCTTCTTTTGTGTCCTTTTTTCACATCCGGGAGGTGTGCTCGTGAAACAGACATTTCAGCCTCACAACAGACCGAGGAAGCGCAAAATGGGGTTCCTCGCCCGCTCAGCGTCTGCGGGTGGAAGGAATGTCCTTCGGAGGAGGAGGGCAAAGGGCAGAAAACGGCTTACGGTGTAATCCCTTTGTCGCGTTGCTTCCCCCGTTCGGCGAGACTGCAAAAAACATGGGAATTTGACCGTGTCTTCCGCACCGGCATTCGCATTCGCGGCGAGCTGGTGCGGTTGTTGTTTCTTCGCGAACAGCCGCCGGAAACGAAGATCGGCTTCGCGGTCGGACGAAGACAGGGAAACGCGGTCGTCCGGAGCCGCGGACGCAGGATTCTCCGTGAGGCGTTCCGTCGCCTGCTTCCATGGATCCGGCCAGGGGTGCTGATTGTCGCGTCTCTCCGGCACGACGGACTGAGGGCCAGTGCGAGGGATGTGTTCGACGATCTGAAGGAGATTCTCAAAAGGGCGGATTGCGTCGACACGCTGATTCCGGGGTATCCGCCGCTGTTCGATCCGGAGGAAAAGATGGTTTCGTGACGGTTGCGACGCGCGTGTGTATGCTGTTGATTCGCGGATATCAACGATGGGTGTCACCGTTTCTGGGAAATAACTGCAGGTTTTTTCCCTCCTGTTCCCAATACACCCTCGAGGCTATAGAGCGTTTCGGTTGCTTCAAAGGAATATGGCTCGGATTCCTGAGGCTCGCGAAGTGCGGGCCGTGGCATCCGGGAGGGTATGATCCTGTTCCCGAAATTCGAGACAAGAGCGAGG
>CALFXN010000588.1 GCA_937957815.1 uncultured Synergistales bacterium | reverse complement strand
CATGTACGGGAAATCATTGCTCCCACCCTCTCAGCGGGGCGATGGGTCGTCTGCGAACGATTCGTTGATTCCACCGTGGCGTATCAGGTGTACGGGAGAGGGATCCCCGGGGAATACGTCCAGTCGATAGAATTGTGGGCGAAGTATCCCGAACCGGACCTGACGCTGTACTTCGATATAGCTCCCGATGTTGCCGCCGTCCGAAGACGGAACCGTATCGCGGAGGACAGATTCGAGTCCGAAAGGCAATCATATCTTGAGCGTGTTCGTGATGGATATCTTGAACTTCATCGCAGGTATCCTTCGAGGATCGAGATTCTTGATGCGTCGTTTGGTGTCGAAGAGGTTGCGCGAATGACGTGGGATGTTGTGTCGCGAAGGTTCGATCTTTGAAGGTCGAACGAAAAAAGGAAGGAGGGCTTGGCCCCTCCGGAACGGGAGAATATATCCGGACGCGAATTCCGCAGAGGGAAGGAGAGGCGGTTTCTTTCGACGCGCTTCTTTCCGATATGGAAATTCGTGCCCTTATGGAACGACTAGAGGAATGTACGCGCAAACTCACACTTTTCCCGTCCGAGACGATCTTCGAGGAATACAAATTGATCGTGTCGGAGTGTCTGAGAAGGGTTCTCACCTCGATGAAGGTCCGAAAGGACCTTCGCTGGAGGCGCGCGGACAGGAGCCTTCTGGTGACGATCAGCAGGACCGAGGGGGCGCTTGCGGAGCTGGAAACGATTATTCAGCGCGAAGGAGACAGAACAAGGGCGCTTCGAGTTATGGAGGAGATCAAGGGATGTCTGCTCTCCCTCCTGCTGTAGCCGGAACACCTTCGTGGATCGTTCTGAGCTCCATTTTCGACTCCGGGGGGATTCCGCAGAGTTGTGCGGTCGTGGCCGAATCGAGGCTCCACGATGCCATTGCCTGTTTCCTCGCAAGGAAGGTTCTGTGTTCCAACGGGACTGGCGATGACGGATGCCCGGGGTGCAACGGCTGGACGGATGCGGCGACCCATCCCGATTTCATCCTTTCGGGAGCGCCGGGGGAAAGTCCCCGTATCGATCGATGTCGTGCGATGATTGCGGAACTCTCGCTCAAGCCGGTCGTTTCGATGCGGCGACTCGCGGTGTTTTTCGGTTCCGACGGGATGTCTCAGGGGGCGGCGAACTGCCTTCTGAAGACGCTCGAAGAACCCCCGGTATATGCGCATATTCTGTTGCTTCTTGAGACGAACACGCTTCTCCCGACGCTTCGGAGCCGCTGTTGGTTCTACGTCATTCCAGAAGAAGCGCTTTCGAAATCTCTGGCGATTCCGGCATCGGACCCGGAGTGGGTCGAATGGATCGGAAAAGCTTCTAGGGGAACCGTGGAAGATGTGGCGTCCGATGTGAGGGATTGGTGCTCGTCGGCGTGTGAGGCGCGGAACTTCCCGTTGGCGGAGAGGCTCGAGAGGTTACGGATTGTATTCAGGGAGAAACGGCTCTCGTTAGCTATGTCGATTGATGCCGTCATTCTTGCGATACGGGAGGAGGTTCCCTGTGAGCAAATATTTGGTTCTCTTCGGTAAACCGAGATATCTCGGCATTATGGAGATTATTGACCTCCCTGTGAAAAGGGGAGAGTGGATTCTCATAGAGACCACGCGGGGTGTGGAAATTGGACTCGTCGGCGGTGAGCTTTCGGGCGAGCAGGAAGAGCGGTATCGCTCTTCCTGTCTTGAGGAAGCGGACGAAGGACAACCCAAAGGCGGGGAACCGTCGCTTCAGAATGTTGTTTTCAAGGGATGCGCGACGGACGAGGATTTGAAAGTCCGTTCGCAGATGCTTGAGGAAGAGCAGCATGTTCTGGTCGGGGCCAGAGAAATCCTTCGGGGGCACAATCTGCCGATGAAGCTGGTCGATGTCGAGTATTTGCTCGACAGAAAGAAACTGTTTTTCTATTTCACTTCGGAGCAGAGGGTCGATTTTCGCGCGTATGTCCGCGATCTCGCACGTGAATTCAAAACCAGGATCGAACTGCGGCAAATCGGGGTTAGAGACGAGGCAAAGTCGGTCAAGGGCATATCGCCTTGCGGCAGGGAATGTTGTTGCAGTTACTGGCTTCATAGGTTCACTCCCATCTGCATCAGGATGGTTAAGGAGCAGAATCTCGCCCTGAACCCCACGAAGATCTCCGGAATATGCGGCCGACTGATGTGCTGCATGTCGTTCGAGCATGATATGTATACGCAGCTCTGGAAGCATCTTCCGAACCCGGGCTCCAAGGTGAAGGGCCCGACGGGAAACTTTCTTCTCTTGGGAATCGACCTGAAGATGTCTGGAGTACGGGTGCGGTGTCCCGATGGAAAAGAAATTCTTATTCCTGTTTCGGAGTTCGAGGTATTTCGCACATCCGTGCTTCAGGGAGAGGAATGGCATCCAGACGAAACAACGAAAACGCAAAGGCCGCAGAAAACCTTTTCAGTCCCGAAGATTCATGCTCCGCAACGTTCCGAAAAACCGCTTCCCATGCCCAGGGAACAGGGAGAGATGAATGCATCCGCTGAAGGAGACGCGAGGGGGAAGCCCGATATCGTTCGGACAAGGCGTTCGCATCATCAGGACGAACATCCGCGGAGAAAACCTCAGGAGCGCAAGTCTCCGGACGATGAAATGCTACGCAAGGCACCTCCGGCGCATTCAGAAGGTCCGGCTGACGGAGGTGGAAACGATGAACAGAGAAAAACACCCAGAAAGAGGAAACGACGAAAGAGACGTCCGGTTCAGGGTGCTACAGGAGCCGATTCGACCGGAAAAAACGGATCGCTCGGAGATATATCTACCGACGCATCCTGATCGGTCGATACAGGAAAGGAAGAAGTGCCGTGGCTTTATTCGAACGATTGCGGAAGAGTCTTCAGGGAGTACGGGAACGATGGAGCGGAGGCATTAGTTCGCTCTTCCGGGGGGCGGAGCTCGACGAATCTTTCTGGGAGAATCTCGAGGAACTTCTCGTACGAGGAGACGTCGGGATCGATGTGGCGACCGGAATGTGCGAAGAGTTGCGCACGCTCGCCAGAAAAAAGGGGATACGCACGGCGGAGGCGCTGTACGCGGAGTTCGTTTCGATTGTCGTTCGGCGACTGACTGATCTTCCGCGCATGGGTGAACCAGTCGCCGGAGGAAACGGAATGAAGGTCGTCCTCGTCATAGGGGTCAACGGGAGCGGAAAGACAACCTCCGTCGGGAAGATCGGAGCTCAGTTGGCGGAACAGGGAGGACGCGTTCTCTTCGCTGCCGCCGATACCTTCAGGGCGGCAGCGATCGAGCAGCTGCAGGTATGGGGAGAGCGGATCGGAATCCGGGTCATTGCGCAACAGAAGGGGAGCGATCCGGCGGCCGTGGCGTTCGATGCCGTGAAGGCGGGGAAGGCCACGGGTGCGGACTTCGTCCTGATAGATACAGCCGGTCGGCTTCATT
>CALFXN010000587.1 GCA_937957815.1 uncultured Synergistales bacterium | reverse complement strand
TTCGAGGCGGCACGTGCGCATGAATGCGTCGACGGCCTCGTCGTCGGTGGCGGATACGTAGGCGGCCCGTCCCGTATCGGAGAGCATGCTGTGTTCTGGTCCGACGCCGGGATAGTCCAGTCCGGCCGATATCGAGTGCGCGGGCAGGATCTGCCCGTCGTCGTCGCACAGGACGTAGGAGTACGATCCGTGGAGGACACCCGGACGGCCCGCCGAGATGGTCGCTGCGTGGAGGCCGGTTTCGATCCCCCTTCCGGCGGCCTCGACGCCCGTGAGGGCGACCCCTGCGTCGTCGAGAAACGCGTGGAAGATCCCCATCGCGTTGCTCCCCCCACCCACGCAGGCGACCACCTGATCCGGAAGACGCCCCTCCCTTTCGAGAATCTGCGCCCGGGCCTCGACGCCGATGATCCGCTGAAAGTTGCGTACCATGAGCGGATACGGGTGCGGCCCCATTACGGAACCGATGACGTAGAAGGATGTCCCGACATTCGTGACCCAGTCGCGGATGGCTTCGTTGACGGCGTCCTTGAGGGTTCGCGTGCCGGACGTGACGGAGACGACCTCCGCCCCGAGGAGCGCCATTCGCGCGACGTTCGGCGCCTGCCGGCGAACGTCCTCCTCGCCCATGTACACCACGCACTCCAGCCCGAAGAGCGCGGCGGCGGTCGCGGTCGCGACGCCGTGCATCCCGGCGCCGGTCTCGGCGATGATGCGCCGCTTGCCCATGCGCCTCGCGAGGAGCGCCTGGCCGAGCGCGTTGTTGATCTTGTGCGCGCCCGTGTGGTTCAGGTCTTCGCGCTTGAGGTAGACCTTCGCCCCTCCGAGCGCTTCCGTGATGCGGGACGCGAAATAGAGGGGGGACGGACGGCCGACGTAGTGCCTGAGCAGCGGCAGAATCTCCGCGTCGAACGACGGATCCGTCATGCTTTCGAGGTATGCCTCCTCGAGCTCTTCGAGCGCCGGGATCAGCGTCTCGGGAACGAACTGCCCCCCGAAGGGTCCGAAATACATCGATGTCTTCATGAACGTTCTCTCCTTTCCGAATGTGTCCGGCGCGTCACGCCGCGCGTACGGAGATTTTCCTGAACGAGCGGATCATCGCGGCCGGGTCACCGGCGCGCATGAGCGCCTCGCCGACGAGAATGGCATCCGCTCCGGTCCCTGCGAGGAAGGCCGCGTCGCGGTCGTTCCGAACGCCGCTTTCGGAGACGACGATGCGAGATTCCCGTCCCTCGCGCCGTTCGAGGACCGCCATGAGACGTTCCGTGGTCCGGAGATCCACCGTGAAGTCGTCCAGGTTGCGATTGTTGATGCCGACGATCGTCGCGTCCGTGTCGAGGACATCGAGAAGTTCTCCTTCCGTATGGACTTCGACGATGGCCTCCATTCCCAGCGAGTGCGTCAGAGCCAGAAGCTCCTCGACGCGAGTCTTCCCGAGCGCGGCGACGATGAGCAGAATCGCGTCCGCGCCGAGGAAGAGGCTCTCGTAGACCTGAAGTTCCGAAACGATGAAATCCTTCCGGAGAAGCGGAAGCTTCGTCAGCGTCCTGAGGGAGCGCAAGTCGTTCGCGCTTCCCCCGAAGAACGAGGCGTCCGTGAGAACCGACACCGCGTCCGCGCCTCCACGCTCATAGAACGACAATTGCTCCGGCGGATCCACCGCCCCGTTGATGACGCCCCTGCTCGGAGACGCCCGCTTGATCTCGCCGATGACGGAAAGTCCATCGCGCTTCAGTGCCGAAGACATTCGTCCGCCCGGTTTCACGAGCTCCGCAGCTTCTTCGAACTTCTTCTTCAGAATCCGCTCGAGTATCATGACGTTCTCCCTTCGTGCGACATAAAAACAGCGAGAGGGGAGAAAGACCTTCCGGCCTTTCCCCCCTCTCGCTTCGGGTACGAAAACGGCCGTGGAAGGAGATCCCCTGTGGGACCTGCCTCCACGGCCGTAAAGTGCGCGCTTGTCTATCGGTTCGCGAGCTTTATGGTCACAGGCGGCAGGCTATCTGGCCCGCCACCACCAGTTCTGACTGAGGAGTTTCCGGATCATGAACGATTCCTCCCAAGATTGATTACGGGGGAAGATACCACGGACGAACGTGATCTGTCAACAGGTGAAGGCGCGATTGTGCGGCCGGACTGATTCTACAGGCCGACGGCGACCGACGCGGCGACGATGAGCGCGATGCCCGTCCACTGCGCGGCCGTCGACTGCTCGCGCATGACGAAAATCCCGAAGAGCGCCGTGAGAAGCGGGCTCGTTCCAGTGATCGGCGTCACGATGGAGAGCGGAATCAGCGTGACCGCCTTCGTGAACGTGAAGACGCCGACCCCGAGTCCGAACGCGCCAGCCCCGACGATCGCCAGAGCGGCGCGGGGAGAGACGAGCGCGATCCGGCCCCGGTCCGCGCGCGCCGTGCCGATCCCCCAGTGGATCCACGTGCATCCGACGAGGAAGACCGACCTCCAGAACGCGATCGTGATTCCCGGAATGCCCTGGAGAAGGAGGTATTTCGTGAGCGGCACCGTGAAGCCCCAAGCGAGCGCGGCCCCGAGCGCGCAGAGAAAGCCCCTCGCGGCCATGGCCGGCCTGTCGCCCCCTGCGACCTCGAAACGCAGGAGAACGACCCCGAGGATGACGAGGACCGTTCCGAGGATGATGTTCCACGTGACGCTCTCACCGAAGAAAAACGCCGAGACGGCCGTGACGATGAGCGGATACGAACTCGTGATCGGGACGGCGCGGCTGACGCCGAGATGCCGGATCGCGGCGAAGTAGAGGATATCGCCGACGATATTGCCGAAGACCGTGTTCGCGAGGATCACGAGGAAAAAGACGGACGGGGCGCTCCAGACGAGGAACGCCGGGTCCGTCGCGAGAGTGATCGTGAGCAGGACGCCGAAAGAGCCGATCGACCGGATCGCGTTCACCTCGAGAAACGAAAGGCCATCCATCCCGCGTTTCAGGAGGATCGGCGACGCGGCCCAGCAACAGGCCGTCAGGGCGCTCATGAGTATTCCCAGAACGTACATTCCGCCTCCGGCTTACAGGCGGTTTATCGACGCACCCCCGCCCGGATGGAGGGGAACGTCAGTCGCCCTCCCGATGCGTCATATTGTACACGATTTCTCGAAGGATCAGAGCGCGACCGCCCCCGCGAGCCCCGTCGCGACGTTGATCCAGCGGCGCATTTCCACCATGTCGGAGCCGCGCATCCGCACCGTGCGTCCGTCGATGCGCTCCACGCCGGGAACGTACGAGACGACGTCGCACTGCCGCGAATACTTGAACGTCAGTCCGAGAACGTACGGCGTCGAGATTTTCTGAAGTGGCGCCTTTTTCGAAGCTACCCGGAGCGTCGCCTCGCGGGCGGCCTCCCGGAGCAGGTTTCGCGTCCGCGACGGGGGCAGACAATCGGCCGAGGCGTTGCCGCGCGCCTCCTTGACGCAGCACGTCACGAGTCCGTCGCCGAGAAGCGCCGAAGCCTCTCGGCATACGGCGGCGTCTCCGGTCACGAGCGCCACGGGAACGCCGCAGGATGCGCAGACGGCGCCGTTGATCGCCGTTTCCCCCGCGGGTTCGCCGTTGAGGCGGACGTCGAAAATCGTCGCTCCCGAGACGGTATGGTCGAGAACCGCGAACGGCGTCCCCGACATCGCGTGGTACGCCACGAAGAACGCACCGTCGAATCCTTCGACGCCCTCGACCATCCCGAGGGCCTTCGGCGTTCCCGAGAGGAGACGGACGTTTTCCGGAAAGGTCGTGACATCGAGATTGATCATCCGCGCGTGGGAGTCGTTGACGACGATCTCCCTCGCCCCGCCCTCGATCGCTCCCTCGACGACCGCCAGGACGTCGTGGAGCTGCATCCTGCATCCGAACGCGTATTCCGCGGCGTGGTCCGAACGCGTCTGCAGCGCGCTGACGACGCCGGTCGCGCCCTCCATATCGGCACTGACGTAAATCTTCATCGCGAATCACTCCTTCAAACGTTTTCCGGGCGTTCCGCCCCTCGCGTCCTCCACCGTCCTTTTCACATTGACAATCACCGGCGGAGGATGTAGAAATGGATGAACAAATGGATCCAATAGAAGTATAGCGCGTTCCGGAGGGAGGTGCATCTTCAGGAGGGAAAATCGGGCAACCGGTACGGGATGTCAGGATGAAGACACTATTACGGCAAGGAGGATGGGTACCATGAAAAAACGCACATGGCTTCTGCTCTGCGTTCTGTGCATCATCGCCGCCGCCGGTCAGGCGGCGTATGCGGACGTATCCCGCGGCGGCATTCTCAAGTGGCACTTGCAGAACAACCCTCCGGCTCTCGATCCCGTCACGTCGAACATCACGACGTCGGCGCGGGGCACGAATCTCTACCTCGAAACGCTCGTCAGGAACGATGCGGACGGGAAGATCGTCCCGCATCTCGCCGAGAAGTGGGAGGTCAACGCGGACTCGACGGTCTGGACCTTCCATCTCCGTACGGGAGTCCGTTTCCACAAGACGGTCAAGGGGAGTCCGACGCTGAACGGCGGGCGCGAGATGACCGCCGGCGACGTGAAGTACAGCCTCGAACGCCTCGTGAAGATGAAGTCCTCGCGCGTCATGTTCATCTCCGCGATCAAGGGGTACAAGGATCTCTTCGACGGCAAGACCGACACGTGGGCCGGGATCGAGGTCCTCGACCCGCACACGGTGCGCTTCACGCTCGACATGTCCTACGCGCCGTTCCTCGCCGCGCTGACGTACACGTCGTTCGGCGTCGTGCCGAAGGAAGACGCCGAGAAACTCGGGAAGGATTTCAACTTCGCGCCGGTCGGAACGGGCGCGTTCGCCTTCCATGAGTGGAAGCAGGATAACTACGTGTCGTTCAGGAAGAATCCCGACTACTGGCGCAAGGACGCCTCGGGCGCGCAGCTGCCCTATCTCGACGGAGTCGATCTCGTCGTCATGCCAGATTACGGCGTGGCCTACATGGAGCTCAAGAAGGGAAATCTTCACGTCCTCGAGGAAGTGACCGACGAATACTACGCGGACGCCAAGAAGGAATTCGGCAAGGGCTACCAGGAACGTCCCGCGCTTCAGAACTACTACTACGGCCTCAGCCAGATCCGCGAGCCGTTCAAGGACAATCTCAAGCTCCGGCAGGCGATCAACTACGCCGTCGACCGCAGGGCGATCAGCGAGATGCTCCTCAACGGACGCTACATGCCCGCGATGGGGGTTCTGCCCCCGGGGATGTCGTCGTACGATCCCAAACTCCGCGGATACGAGTACAACCCAGAGAAGGCGAAGCAGCTCCTGAAGGAAGCCGGGTACGAAAAGGGTCTCGAGATCACGCTCCACTACAACAGCACGCCGCGGCACAAGGCGATCGCCGAGGCCGTCCAGGCGCAACTCTCCCAGTTCAACATCACCGTGAACCTCGCGTCCACTGAAGTCGGTGCGCACTACGACGCCGTCCGGCGCGGCGACTACGAGTTCTTCCGCGCGGGCTGGGCGGGGGACTACAACGACCCCGACAACTTCCTCTACACGCTCTTCTGTTCCGACAACTTCGGCGCGAAGGGCAACTACTGCCGCTACAAGAACGACATGGTCGATACCCTTCTCCGCGACGCCCGGAAGGAACCCGACCCCGCGAAGCGCGTCGAGATGTACAAGAAGGCCGAGCAGCAGATCGTCGACGACGCCGTGTGGCTCTTCCTGTACTACCAGACAACGAGCCTCGTGGCCCGTCCCGAGGTCCGGAACATTCAGCTTCCGTTCCTCGGCGCGTATATGACCGATCTGAGCGAGATCTCTCTCTCGAAGTAGGCGATTATCAATGCACAGGGCGCCGCCCCGATTCCGGGGCGGCGCTTTTTTTCGGCGGCGCCGCGTCACACGGAGAGAACGTACTCGAGACAGGTCCGGAGCGCGAAGGCCGATCCGCCCGTGCCGTAGCAGTCGAACTCCTTGTCGTAATGCGCGACCGCGGCGATATCCAGATGCGCCCAGGGAATCCCGGGATCCACGAACTCCCGCAGAAGCATCCCGGCCGTAATGACGCCGCCGCCGGGACCGCCGGAGTTCGTGAAATCGGCGTTCTGGGACGTGATCTTCTCCCGGAGCTTATCGTCGTCCATCGTGAAGCGGTGGAAGCGTTCCCCCGCGCGTTCCGCGGCGGCGAGAAGGTCGGCGCTCAGGCCGTCGTGGTCGGAGACGAGCGCGGCCGTGTAATTTCCGAGCGCAGTCACGGCGGCGCCGGTCAGCGTCGCCATATCGACGAGCGCGTCCGGACGGACGCGGCTCGCATAGGTGAGGACGTCGGCGAGCGTCACGCGCCCCTCGGCGTCGGTGTTCAGGATCTCGATGGTCTTCCCGTTCATCGTCCTGATGATGTCGTCGGGGCGGTAGGAGTCGCCGTCGGGCATGTTCTCGACGGCGCCGAGGATTCCGTGGACCTCGACATCCGGCCGGAGCGTCCCGAGAGCGCGCATGATCGCGAGGACGTTGCAGCCGCCGGTCTTGTCGGTTTTCATGGTCTTGATGCCGTCGCGCGTCTTGATGCAGAGGCCGCCGCTGTCGAATGTCACGGTTTTTCCGACGAGTGCGATGCGTCGCCTGGGCTCCGCGTCGGGGCGATAGACGAGGTGGATCAGCCGCGGCCGGTTCGTCGAACCCCGGCCGACCGAG
>CALFXN010000586.1 GCA_937957815.1 uncultured Synergistales bacterium | reverse complement strand
CGATCCCGACGACGTCTCCCTCCGCTTCGAAGACGTCCGTTTCTCGTACGACGACCGGAACGAGGCGCTCAACGGACTCTCCTTCTCCGTTCCGAAGGGATCCGTAGTCGCGCTCGTCGGATCTTCGGGTTCCGGGAAGACGACGGCCGCGAATCTCGCGATGCGTCTCTGGGACATCCCCTCCGGGAAGATCTTCTTCGGAGGACAGGATATCACGACGATCAAACCGGAGACCCTGCTCTACCGGATCGGCGTCGTCTTTCAGGACGTCTATCTCTTCAACGACACCGTCCGCGCCAATATCGCGATCGCGAAAGAAGGGGCGAGCGACGCCGAGATAACGGCAGCGGCGAAGGCGGCCCGGGCGGACGATTTCATCCGGCGGCTGCCGGGCGGATACGACGCCGTTCTTTCCGAGGGCGGAGCGAACCTCTCGGGCGGAGAGAAGCAGCGCATCGCGATCGCGCGATGCATTCTCAAGGACGCTCCGTTCGTCATTCTCGACGAGGCGACGGCGTCGCTCGACCCCGAGAACGAACGAGAGGTCGAAGAGGCGCTGGCGCGACTGCTTCGCGGGCGAACGGTGCTCGTGATCGCCCACCGTCTCAGGACGATCCGGTCGGCGGACGCGATCGTCGTTCTGGACGAAGGACGCGCCGTCGAATGCGGGACGCACGACGAACTGATCGCGGCGGGGGACCGGTATGCGTCCATGTGGAGAAACCAGGAGGAATCCGAGGGCTGGCGGCTCGTGCGTTCTCCCGCAGCTTCGTAGGGGAGCATCTTCCTCCGGAACAGCGGGAAGGGAACGGCGGGCGGGATCGTGGAACTTCGCTTCGGATGGCGTATATTTTCCCGTGGAGGCAGCATAAGACGCAATTTTCGCGTTCCGGAAGTTTCCGTTATGGATCACGTGCGATGTGGAGGAGGGCGACGTCATGCAGGAACGCTGTATTCTGAAAGACGGAGTGAAGTACATCGAAAAAAACGGGGTGTCCCATATCATAAATGACGACGGCCGGATCGTGAACCATCGGCCTTGGCTCGGGGACATCCTTTCGTTTGCGTACGATCCCATCATGGAAAAGTGCGTTTTCCCCGGAAAATTCGGCGGAGAGGCGACGCGACACTTCGAAATCCTGAGGAACGAATTGAAAGACGTCCATGGGAGGAACGTTCTCGAACTGGCTGCGGGGAGCGGCAGCGCCGTCAATTTCCTGCCGGACGATAACCGGTACGCCGGCATCGATATCAGCCCAGGGCTGCTGCGAAGAGCCGCCGCGCGATTCCGCCGCGCCGGCTTCGAAAACGCCGCCTTTTATGTCGCGCGCGCAGAGGACCTCCCGTTCCGCGACGGCGTGTTCGATGTCGTTCTCTGCATTCTGTCGCTTAATTTTTTCGAGGATATCCCGGCGGTCCTTGCGGAAATCCGTCGCGTTGCGGCGGCGCATGCGATTGTCGCGTGCAGCGTTCCCGTGCCGGAGCGAAACGGGCGCAAAAGCACGATCCGAGGCATCCTGCACTCGGAAAGAGAATTGGAAACGCTCTTCGAGGACGCGGGGTTTCATTTCGATCCGATACACGCAAACAACGGATCCCTGCTCTATTTCAAAGCGACGAAAAAAGACGCGCCGGACGAGACGCAATGAAGGGACGGTCCGGCTTCCGCGGAAGAGTATCTGGTACATCGTCGGGCGGGACACGTGATACGCGTCCATAACTGACTGGCTTTGACATGATCCTGATGGTGCTTCGCAAAGCTCTCTTCCCGCTGAAACGAAGCCAGTCGGGTGTTCCCGCGGATTTCCATGCTGTTCACACCTCCGGTCTTCTTAAGGTTACTCCGGAAAGCGTAAACAACGCTACGGTTTCTTACACGTGGAGATCGCCCGGCCTTCTTTTCGGGGATCCGGTCGACAATCCCGAGCGTCTTCGACATCCCCGGATGCGCGCTGAACGAGAAGGAGGCTGCCCCGGAAGGCTATATCGTGGACGATCACGAGGTGTTGTCCGGAATCTGCCCTTCGTGCGAGGGCGCACACTCCGGACGCTGATGAGACGGATGCTGACGATGCATCCGTCTCCCCGGACAAACGAAGTCGGGCGGCCGGGAATCACGCCGCCGGCGTCAGGGCGGGCGTCGCGCCGCCGGTCCGGAAGCGGTCGAGAACCCGCAGCAGCCCCCGCGCTTCCTCTTCCATCGAACGGGATTCCGCAGCCGTCGTCTGCGATACGGCGGCCGTCTCGTTCGTGGCGTCCCGGATCGCTTCGACGGACTGGATTTCCTCCTCGATGGACTTCGTGACGCTCTCGATTCCGGCAGCCGTCTGTTCGCTCGCGGCGGCCTGTTCCTGCGCCGCGGCCGCGATGCCCTGGATGCTTTCGCTGATCCGGCCGATCTCGCGCAACGCGCCGTCGAGCCGCCGGCCGGCCTCTTCGGATCCGGTGACCGTCGTCTCCACGAGCGCCTTCACGTCGTGCATCGACGAAACGGAAACTCGCGCGCTTTCGCGAAGCTCCAGAATGATTTTTTCGACCTCACGGGCCGCCCCGCTCGATTCCTCGGCGAGTTTGCGGACTTCGTCCGCCACGACCGCGAAGCCGCGCCCCGCATCTCCGGCGCGCGCCGCCTCGATCGCGGCGTTGAGCGCCAGAAGGTTCGTCTGGTCGGCGATCGACTCGATGCGTCCGATGAAGGACGTGATCGCCTTCACGGCTCCGTCGACGCGTTCCATCGCCGCAACCGTTCCGGTCGAGCGTTCGCCGATCTCCCGGATCGCGACGAGCGTCGCGTGGACCATCGCGCCGGCCTCCTCGCTGATGCGCGCCGTCTTTTCCGCGGACTCCGCCCCCTGCGTCGACGCGACGGCCGCCGCATTCGCGGCGCCCGCGATCCCCTGGATTCCAGCGTCACTCTCCTGCAGCGCGCAGGCGTTGGCCGCCGCCAGCTCCGCAAGCCGGGCCACCCGGAGTTCGATCCGCTGCATCGCGTCGGCCGTGTTCCCCGCAAGTTCGGAGAGCGCCTTCGCCCTCTCCCCAGTCAGCTGCGCACTCGCTCTCGCGCTGTCGATCGTGACCCGCTGCGCTTCGATCATTC
>CALFXN010000585.1 GCA_937957815.1 uncultured Synergistales bacterium | reverse complement strand
CGCCCCCGGGGCATCCGGGAACGTTTCGACGGAGGATGTCCTTCACATGCTTCATGAGATGGGGATCGAAACAGGGATCGATCTCGGGAAAATTCTCGCTCTCGCGGAACGTCTTCAGGAATGGATCGGTCACCCGACCGACAGTGCCGTCCTCAGGGCGGGACCCAACAGCCGGCTCGTTGCGCTGAGCAGCGCGAAGAAACAGGAACGTTGAAAAACGGTCGGGGCCGGAGGGAAAAGGCGTGCCGTCGTCGCTCCGCTCCGGCCCTTTTCGTATGCGGCGGACGCTTTCCGTGTCGTCCTCAATAATCATGCGCATCTCTCCACAATATATTGACAAATACTGACCTTAGTTGTATATAGACTATGGTGAAACTGTGTCAAATGGGGGGATGACGATGGACCTGTCCACGTTCACGAAAAAATCGCAGGAGGCTCTTTCCGAAGCTCAGACGCTTGCCGCGACGGCAGGGAACATGAGCGTCGAAGTGGAGCACCTTCTTTTGTCGATGCTTCGTCAGAAGGATGGACTCATTCCGAGGATTCTCGCGCGCATGGAAATAGATGCCGGCGGTCTCGCGCAGGATGTGGAAAGAGAGCTTGCGCGTTTGCCGCGGATCTCGGGACCGGGAGCCGAGCCCGGCAGGATTTACGTGTCCCAGCGCCTGAACCAGATCCTCGTGAACGCGCGTGAGCTGGCGACACGTCTCAAGGATGAATATGTATCCGTCGAGCATGTCATGGCCGCGATACTCGCCGAGGGGACGGCGACCCCGGCGGGAAAGATTCTCGGGGCTCGGGGAGTGACCGAGGACCGCTTCCTGTCGACGCTGGCGCAGGTCAGGGGCGCGCAGCGCGTCTCGAACGACTCTCCGGAAGAGACGTACGAGGCGCTTCGGAAATACGGACGCGACCTCGTTCAGATGGCGAGAGAAGGGAAGCTCGATCCTGTGATCGGGCGGGACGAGGAGATCCGGAGGGTGATCCGGATCCTGAGCCGGAAGACAAAGAACAATCCGGTTCTGATCGGAGATCCCGGCGTCGGAAAGACGGCGATCGTCGAGGGACTCGCCGAACGCATCGTTCGGGGCGACGTTCCCGAAGGTCTCAAGGATAGAACGGTGTTCGCGCTCGACATGGGATCCCTGCTCGCCGGAGCGAAGTACCGCGGCGAGTTCGAGGAGCGGCTCAAGGCCGTTCTCAACGAGGTCCGGCAGAGCGAAGGCAGGATTCTGCTGTTCATCGACGAATTGCACACCGTCGTCGGAGCCGGTGCCGCGGAAGGCGCGATCGACGCCGGGAACATGCTGAAGCCCATGCTGGCGCGCGGCGAACTTCACTGCATCGGGGCGACGACGATGGACGAATACCGAAAGCACATCGAGAAGGACGCCGCGCTCGCTCGGCGCTTCCAGCCGGTTCTCGTCGAACAGCCGAACGTCGAGGACACGATCTCCATATTGCGCGGGCTCAGGGAGCGCTTCCAGGTCCATCACGGAGTGCGCATCCGCGACACCGCGCTCGTCGCGGCGGCGGTCCTGTCGAACCGCTATATCACCGACCGGTTTCTTCCGGACAAGGCGATCGATCTCGTCGACGAAGCGTGTGCGATGATCCGGACGGAGATCGACTCTCTGCCGACGGAACTGGATACCGCGTCGCGGCGCGTGATGCAGCTCGAGATCGAAGAGGCTGCGCTGACGAAGGAAAAGGACGCCGCGAGCCTGGAACGCCTCAAGACGCTCCGGAAGGAGCTTCAGGAGGCCCGCGAGGAGGCCGATTCGCTCCGTGCGCAGTACGAGGCCGAAAAGAACATGATTTCAGGCGTTCGCGACCTCAGGAGCCGGATCGAGGAGATCAACCGGCAGATCGAAAAGGCGGAACGCGACTACGATCTCAACAGGGCCGCCGAACTCAAGCACGGACAGCTCCCGCAGCTGAGGGAGGAGCTGAAGGCGAAGGAAGAAGACCTCGCGGCGCGGCAGGGAGGG
>CALFXN010000584.1 GCA_937957815.1 uncultured Synergistales bacterium | reverse complement strand
GACCACCGAGATCTACACTCTTTCCCTACACGACGCTCTTCCGATCTGTGCAGTATTGTTTCTGAACGACGGATCGGCTTATTCGCGAATGAACGGAATACGCAACGCCCGTTGCGGGCGTATTGCAAACTGAAACGAGGGGGTTGAGGCTTATGAAGTTTTGTGCGGGGTGGAGAAGGCGCGTGCGGTTTCTGGCCGGATTCGGCCTTGCGGTTGGAGTGCTTCTGGGGGCGGGGATGCTCCCGGCCGACGCTGTGGTGATTCGGACCGTCACGAAGTCGGAGGATTCCGAGACGACGGAGGGGACGCTGCGCTACTGGGTGAAAAACGCGGCGGCGGGAGACATCATCGCCTTTTCCGGCGCCGGGGTAACCGTGAACCTGACGTCGACGCTGACGATCAATAAAGACGTTGTGCTGTTAGGTCCGGCGGCGATCGCGCAGACGGGATCTGGCTGCGTCTTCAGCATTCCGTCGGGAAGGGGCGTCGGCCTGTCGAAGCTGACGATCTCGAGCGGAACGGGAACGTCCTACGGCGGCGGCGTCACGAACGCCGGGACGCTCCAGATGATCGAGTGCATCATACGAAACAACTCGGCGTCGGGGTCGGGTGGAGGCGTCTGGAACGAGGGGACGCTGACGATGAAGAAGTGCACGATCGAAAACAACACCTGCAAATACGCCGGCGGCGGCGTCGGCAACAACCGCACGCTCTCGATGGAGGACTGCACCGTGTCGGGCAACACGTCGACATTCATGACCCATGACGGCGGCGGAATCTCCACGTGGGGGACCGCGACCATCAAGCAATGCACGATAACGGGAAACACCGCCGATTACGGCGGCGGCGTCCAGAACCGCGGAACGATGAACATGTACTCGTCGACGGTCACCGGGAATACGGCGAGAAAATCCGGGGGCGGAATGTACGTCTACGTCGGGACGAAGCTCTTCGGCGTCAGCGTGTACGGCAACACGCCCGACCAGATGTGGGGCGCCTATTCGGCCGACAAGTATTGCGTGATCGGAACCGCTCCGAACAGGTCGGCGACGGCGTTCGTGGGGTATAGCGGCGAGACGGAGCCCGAACCGCGGTCGATCGCCGGCGACGATGACGTCGCGCAAGTGAAGCGCGAGCTGGCTGACTCCGGAAGCGATCTGTTCGCGGCTCTTGCGGAACTGTTCACCGAGGATATCGGACGCACGCCGGCCGGAATTGGGGCGAGTCTCTACTACGCGAACACGTTCGAGAACGTGGCCATCGAGAGCCAGGACCTCGTCGTGGAATACACGGCGTCGTGGCCGGAGAGCGTCCGGTACTATCCGCTCTTCTGCAAGGCCGACGGTACGGGGTACGAGAACCCCGGACGCGGCGTGCAGTTCGAGACCAAGGCGGGGCAGAGCCTCCCCGACGGCGTGACGCCGCCGGACTTCTACGTGCCGGGCGAGGGGCTCATGACGTGGCGGAACGTCGTGACGGACGGCGGGTCGTACGACCTGAACCCGACGGCCGGCGTGGTGACCTTCCGGGTCTGTTCGGTCCGCACCGCGGAAAGTCCGCAGAAAACGGGCGTCGGGTGCAATGCGGGGGCGGAGTTCGCCCCTCTCGTCCTGCTGTTCGTCCTGCCGCTCGTCGCCCTGACGCGGAAGGGCCGCGAATAGCGTCGTCATATCGGATATGTGACGGAGTAGGGAGCCGGAGGCATGTCCTCCGGCTCCTCTTGATTCCAGTATGAACCAAAAACCGTCGGGGGAGGGTAGGCTGGAACGATGATGCGAAGGATGGAACGTCGCGGTTTCGGAAAGGCGTTGGCAGTGGTTATGGCGGCGGCGCTGCTGTGCATCGGGGGGTATGCGGGGCGGGCGGACGCGACGATCTGGCATGTGACGAACGCCGCGGACGATCCGTCGAACCCGGCGGCCGGGACGCTGCGAGACGCGATCAACAATGCGTGGAACAACGACATCATCGCGATCGATTTCTGCGATCGGGAAATCGCGATGAAATCCGAGATCTATATACAGAAAGACATCACCGTCACGGGGTACGGGACGTCCCATCCGACGATCGTCCGGCAGACGACCGCAGGGGAGCGGGTCTTCAGGATCAAGGCGTATACCACGGTTCGCTTCGAATATCTCACGATTACGGGGGGAAGTTCGACCGCGACGGGGGGAGCTGCGAACTCCATACCTCGACGGTTACGGGCAATACGCCCGACCAGCTGTCGGGGCCCTACAGCGCCGACAGCACGTGCACGATCGGAAGCGCGCCGAACAAGAGCGCGACGGCGTTCTCGGGGTAC
>CALFXN010000583.1 GCA_937957815.1 uncultured Synergistales bacterium | reverse complement strand
GATCGCGGGAGAGGAGAGGATTTCGCGTCCCGTCGCGAACGACCAGTGGGCTTTGCCGGTTGCCGCGTTGAGCGCGAACAGAATCCCCTGGTCGCTTCCGAAAAAGACGAGTCCGTCCGCGACGATCGGTGTCGAGTGGATGCCGCCCGGGGAGTTGAACGACCACACCGGAACGCCGTTTCCGACGCCGAGGGCGACGAGATTTCCCGTTACTGTGCCGATATAGGCACGACCGCCGGAGATCGTCGCCGATGTCGTGACGGATTCCCCGACCGAAGCCTTCCAGAGCGGGATGACGCCCTTGATGCGGACGGCCTGGAGCGTTCCGTCCCAGCTTCCGAAGTAGACGATCCCATCAGCGGTCGTCGGTTGAGCGTTGATCGGGCCCGACGAGCCGCCGCCCCAAAGCTTTTTTCCGCTTTTCGCGTCAATCGCGTGGAAGAGCCCGTTGTAATCGCCGACGTAGATCGTGCCGTTCGCGTAGAGCGGCGAGGAACGGAGTTCCCTCCCCGTGTTGAACGACCAGACGAGCGATCCGGTCCGCGAGTTCAGCGCGTAGACGCGTCCGTCGGCGCTGCAGAAGAAAACCTTGCCGTCGGCGGCGACGGGCGATGCCCAGATCGCTCCCGGCGTGGTGCCCGAGCCGGAGCGGTACTCCCAGCGGATGGAGCCGTCCTTCGCGCTCAGCGCGAAGAGCGTTCCGTCGCGGCCGCCGATGAAAACCGAGCCGTCCATGAGGGCGGGAGCCCCGTTGATCGTCGTGCCCCCCTTGAATTTCCAGACGAGCTGCCCCGTGGCCGCGTTCACGACGTGGAGCGTTCCCTCTCCGTCTCCGACATAGACTTTGCCGTCGGAGACGACGGGTGTCCCCGTTATTCCGAACCCCGCATCGTATTTCCATTTGAGATCGCCCTTCCACGGCGCGTCGCCGACGGCGAACGTGCACGGAGCGACGAGGAGGACGAACGCTGCCGTCGCGATGAGTTTCGAAAGATTCCTCAATGGATGCATCTCCCTTCGTGTGTTATGGTATGCATTCCATTATAGGCATAACGGCAGTGCTTGTCAGTCCTCGGGATAAGTGGGGTATAATACCCACTTGGATGTTCCACCCGAACGAGGTGTCTCTTACAATGAAGATCTCCCAGCTCATTACGACGCGTCAGTGGTTCGAAACGTACGTCGACGGCTTCGCCGACGAGGCGGGAAAGCTGCCGTCCCTCATGCGAGTCAAGAAGGAACACAGCCTTCGCGTCGAGACGAATGTCGCCACCATCGCCCGCTCCCTGCATTGGGACGACTCGAGGATCCGCCTTGCGGACGCTGCCGGCCTCCTGCACGATGTGGGGCGCTTCCGACAGTTCCGTGATTACGGAACGTATTCCGACGGCGATTCGATCGACCATGGCGACACGGGAGCGGACACGCTCGAGGATGTCTTCCCGTGGGGGGACGTCGACGCACCGGTCAGAGGGATCATCGTCGACGCGGTCAGGCATCACAACAAGAAACATCTGCCGCCGGGGATCGATTCGGGGAGCCTTCCGTACGCGAGGATCGTCCGTGACGGGGACAAACTCGACGTCTACCAGCTCGTGCAGGGGTACGTCCGGGACGGAAGAATCCGGGATCTCCTGCCGCGCGTCCAGCCCGACGGACCGCTGTCGCCCGCTCTGTGCGATGAAGTCCGGGAGAATGGGGCTGCGAGCTATGCGTCGGTGCGGTCCCTGGTCGATTTCCTGCTCGTCCAGATGACGTGGGCGCTCGACCTGAACTTCTCTCCGTCGTTCGATATACTTCGGGAGCGCGGCTACATCGAATGGATCGAAGCCCGGATGCCGCGCGACGACGAGACGAAAACTCTTCTGAGAGATCTCAGGGAGCGGATTCACCACCATCGGGAGTCTCTTCCGGAATAGACTGGACGACGCAAGAGGGCTCTTCCCATGTCGGGAAGAGCCCTCTTGCGTCGTCACGGTGGCGTCCGTCGGACGCGCCGGATTTTATTGCGCCTTTTCCATGCGCCTCGAAACCATGCCGATGACCGTTCCGTCGACATCCTTCATGGCCTTGAAGCTGATGTCGGCGACGTTCTGGACGGTCGCTTCGATCGTCTCGTCGACGACTCCCTGAGGATCGAGGTCCCGGTCGTTCATCGCGAGCAGCGTCGCGTGATACGCCTCCATCGCGCCGGTTCCGACCTTGAGGGCGCAGGTGTCCTTCGCGCCGTCGCAGAGCATTCCGACGAGGTTCGCGAGGACGATGGACATCGCCTTGACCGCCCGCCGGACGTCTCCCGTGAGGAGCCAGGTCATACCGGCCGCGGCTCCCGCCCCGGCGGCGACCGTGCATCCGCAGATCGGGCTCAGGCGTCCCGTCCGGCTCTTGATGAAGCTGGTGGACAGATGGCTGAAGGCGACAGCCTTCGCGATCTCCTCGCGGCTCTTTCCATTCTCGCGCCCGAGAATGGCGACCGGAAGAATCGCCGTGACGCCGTGATTGCCGCTTCCGGCGCTGCTCATGACGGGCATCGGCGCGCCGGACATCCGCGCGTCCGCCGCCGCCGCAGAGAACGCCTTTATCTTGATTCCCAGGTCGCCGGTCTCGAGACCTCCCGCGTTGCGGATGGTCTTGCCGATCTCGAGGCCGGACCTGTGATGGTCGTCAAATCCGTATTCGGCGATGGCAAGGTTCATGTCGACGCCGTTCATGACATAGTCGACGTCCTCCTGGTTCATGTCTTCGACCATTCGGACGAGTGCCGTGTACTTCATGCCGGCTATCTGTTCGGAGAGCGCCGGGGGCTTCGGCTTCGAAGCGTCCGTCGCACTGGTCGTTTCGAAGGTCGTGACGCCGTTTTTCGTGACTTTCGTGATCGAAGTGTGGGATCCGTCGATGGTGCAGGATGCGGTTCCGTTTTCCGTGGTGACGTCGGTTTCGACGTAGACGCCGTGTCTGTCGGGGAGTGCCGTTACGCGGACCGTTCCGTCCGCCGCCATTTTCTTCGCGCGGATCGCGTCGTTTTCCGTACAGTCGCGGAGCACCTCGAGACCGTAGGATGAAACACCGGCAAGGGCGCCGAGCGCGGCCGCTATGGCGTTTCCCTTGAGCCCGCTGGTTCCGGGTATTCCGACCGCGACACCGTTTTTATAAATGCTGTCGCTGACGGTAACGTGTATGGACCTGACGTCGGAGCCGCCGATCTCCTCTTTTGCCCGTGCGACGGCCAGAGCGACCGCCCCGGGCTCGGTACACCCGAGCGCCGGTTTGACTTCGGAGCGCAGAAAATCCCTGATCGTAAACATCGTATTCCCTCCCCTGACGGGGGGATCACCCCCCCGAATGTATGAAATCATTGTAGCAGAAAGCCTGCTTCCCTTGCACCGCCGTCGGGTTTTGGGCTAAAATAACCCAGTTTTGGTCAGAGAAGACTATTTTTGTCGAGGAGAGGAAACCAGTGACCATAGAACGACCTGTTTTACGGCTGGGAAAGCATCAGCCGAAGTATCCCCTGATCCAGGGGGGGATGGGCGTCGCAATTTCCGGACCGTCGCTCGCGGGGAATGTCGCTCTTTGCGGCGGGATCGGAACGATTGCGAGCGTCGGGCTCGCGTGCAATCACCCGCTGTATGACGGGAAGAACTACTTCGAGGCGAACAAGGTCGCCGTCAGAGACGCGATCCGGAGTGCCCGCGCAATCGCCGGAGGCGGCGTGATCGCGGTCAACTGCATGGTCGCTCTGACCGATTACGATCAGCACGTCCGATCCGCCTGCGAAGGCGGCGTCGATGTCATCATCTCCGGTGCGGGGCTGCCGTTGCGTCTTCCGGAATACACGAAGGATTTCCCCGACGTCGCACTCGTCCCGATCGTCAGCACGACAAAGGCGGCGAGTCTCATCCTGAGGCGTTGGGAGAAGCTCTACGGCCGTCTCCCGGACGGCTTCGTCGTCGAGACGCCGCTCTACGCCGGGGGGCATCTCGGCGTGACGAAAATGGAACAGGTCGATGCGCCGGAATTCTCCCTCGAGACGGTGGTCCCCGAACTCGTCGCATACCTGGCGGACGGAGGCTTCGGCATCCCGGTCGTTGCGGCGGGCGGCATCTGGGACCGGAAGGATATCGAACACGCGTTTTCGCTCGGCGCGCGCGGCGTCCAGATGGGGACGCGCTTCGCGTGCACCGTCGAGGGGGACGCTTCGGACCGCTTCAAGCAGGCATTCATCGACGCGAAGGAAGAAGATGTCGTCATCATCCAGAGTCCGGCCGGACTGCCGGGACGCGCCCTGAGAAACCCGTTCATCAACCAGTACCTCAATGGGCATGTGGAAAGCAAGCCCTGCATCGCGAACTGCCTCACCCATTGTCGCTACAGGAACGAGCGGGAGACCTTCTGTATCGCCCAGGCGCTCGTAGACGCGTTCCAAGGGCGCTGGGAGGAAGGGCTCTTCTTCTGCGGCTCCAACGTCACGCGGGTGACGCGACAGGAGCGCGTGCGGGATATCGTCGCGGAACTCTTCCCCGACTGAAGGCTCCGCCGGAACACGCACGATCTCTTCACGGAGGCGGGGAGACCCGCCTCCGGTCGTACCGGAAACCAGGAAGGGAGGCGCATACATGACGATCCTGAAGTGTCTGTTCCTGTTTCTGTTCCTTCTCACCCCGTCTCCTTCCCCGGCAGCGTCGCCCGATTCGGGCGCCGTCGTCGTGGTCTCTTCCGACGCGCTTCCGGCGCAACCCCAACCTAGGCCGTCGGGCCACAACGGATCCCGGCAGTATGAATTCACGCCCGATCAGGTCCGGAAGCGTGCCGAGGAGATCCAGAAACTCCTCGACACGCTGAACGCGACGACGTCCGAGGCCGAATCCATCTCCGAGGATCTGTTCTCACGTCGCGTTTCGCTTCTGAATACGCTGCAGAACATGTACGGACGTCTCGGATCCCAGATGGACGTTCTCGAAAAGACGAAGAAGGACCTCGAGCAGACCCGAGCGGAAAGCGAGACGAAGCTTCTCGTGGACGCGAAGCCACCCTATCCCCTCTCCGTCTCGGACGCGATCCAGGATGGGTACGACGATTTGAAGCTCAGGCGGAACTCGCTTTTGGCGGCGGCGTCCTATATCGACAATTCGCTCGACTCGCTCCGCGACCAGACGCAGAAAGCTGAAAGCGCTCTTCGCGATCTTCAGACCTCAGCGCCGACGACTTCCGCCGAGGCATGGGAAATCGCGCGATCGAAGGAAAACGTCGAGTCGATGAAACTCGATATGGCCCTCAGGAATACGACGCGGACCATCGCGAAACTGCGCCTCGAGATGGTCGATACGGAACTCGAGAAGCGGCGTTCCGTCCTCGATAAGATCCGGAAACAGCATGCCTACAGTCAGGAGGATCTCGATCGGCAGATCGCGGCCCTGCAGACCAGGGTCGACGAGGTGAAGGCCGCGCTGCCGAAGATGCTCGACGAGCGCTCGAAAGCGGAACGCCTTCTCTCGAAGGCGCAGAACGACCTCGCGGGTGCGGGCGGCAATGAACGGAAAAAAGAACTCGCGACAGCGCTCGTCGCGGAACGCGAGGCGTGGTTTTCGTACTGGCAGGGTCTCGTCGACCGTGCGGAACAGGAGGCCCTCTACCTCGGACTGGCGCAGACGATATGGCGGAACCGCTACGACGTCGTGAAGGGGACCCTCAGGAGCGCAGAAGTCTGGACGATCAGGGGCGAAGCCCAGGCGAGAATCAAGGGCTTCGAGACGCAGCTCGTTTCCGTCCAGAACGAACAGGCGCGGACGAACGCGGCGATCGTGGCCACGAGAAAGGATATGGACCGTGTTTCGGCGGACAGGGACCTCCTCGTTCGCTACCGCTCGCGGCTTGATGCTCTCAACCAGACCGCAGAGGATCTCGTCCGGTTCGCCTCCCGGATGACGACCGTCTTCACGCTCGATACCCGCATTCTGGCGGAGATCGACGAGACGCTCAACGCGCTGCGCCTTGCCGAACACGTCACGGACCTCGGAAAAGAAAAGGTCATGTCGTTCCTGAACGCCCGGCTCTGGAGCGACGACGGCTACGACATCACCGTTCTCAAGCTCCTCGTCTCCATCGTCCTCTTTCTGTTCGGATACGCAGCGAGCCGGATCATCGCCTCGGGATTCCGGCGGTTCGTGCTGAACAGGTTCAATCTCGATCCGACGAAGTCGGTGATGATCCAAAGCGTGTTCTTCATCTTCCTTATTTTCGTATTCCTCATGGTGGCGCTCGACATCATCAACGTCCCGATAACGGCCTTCGCCTTCATTGGAGGCGCCTTGGCGCTCGGCATCGGCGTCGGCGCGCAGAATCTCTTCAGCAACCTGATCAGCGGCTTTATTCTGATGTTCTCCAAACCCTTCCGGATCAATGACGTCATCGACGTGGACGGCATCACGGCGACGGTTGAGGAGATCGGAGCGCGTTCGACAAGCATCAAAACGTACGACAACTTCCATGTTCTGGTTCCGAACAGCTACTTTCTCGACCACAAGGTTACGAACAGGACCCTCACCGACCAGAAAGTCCGGCTGAAGGTTTCCGTCGGCGTCGCTTACGGATCGGACGTTCGCGAAGTCGAACGCTTGCTCATTCTTGCGGCGTCGGAACATAGCCGGGTGCTCAAATCCCCCGAACCCTTCGTGGTCTTTGGAGATTTCGGCCCGAGCGCGCTTGAGTTTACGTTGTACTTCATGATCGACATGGCGAACGCCTCCACGCTGAAGGTCCCGAGCGACATCCGGTTCCGTCTCGTCTCGATGTTCGAAAAGGCAGGAATCGTCATCGCCTATCCGCAGATGGACGTCCATCTCTCAGGAACCGCTCCCGTCGATGTGCGTCTCGCGAAACGCCACAGGAAAGAAGGGGAACAGCATGATTCCGATCCCTCGACAGGAGAGAATCCGCGAGATTCTGACGGATCTGGTGAGGATCAAAAGTCTCTCCGCCTCCCCTAGCGGAGAGAACGAAGCCGCGCGGTACATTGCCGTGACGCTCTCCCGGTCGCTGCCCGAAGGGGATGTGACGCTCGTTCCGATCCAGGGAGACGCACTCGGGAGAGTTTTCGTCATTGCCCGTGTCCGGGCGCGGCCGAAGACCGACAGGACGATCGTCCTCACGGGGCATTTCGACGTCGTTGGCGCGGAAGGGTACGGCTCACTCGAATCCGTCGCGTTCGATCCCGATGTCTGCACGCGACGGATCGGGGAACGGAATATTCCGGATGAAGCGCGACGGGACCTCGAATCGGGTGACTATCTGTTCGGACGGGGAGTGAGATCGGAAGAGCACACGTCTGAACTCCAGTCACGTGGCCTTATCTC
>CALFXN010000582.1 GCA_937957815.1 uncultured Synergistales bacterium | reverse complement strand
ATTTCGCTGCCGTTCATCTTCATGACGTATTCTCCGACGGCCGCCAGCTCATACTCCCTCATTCCGGGTTTTGCAGCCTCGATTGTCGCGGCTATGCCCATCTCGGCGATTTCTACGGCACCCCGGAGGATTTCGACCTCGACGGGATGTTTAATGACAGTCAGTTCCACCCAGATTTCTGAAATATCGACAAAGTCGATTTGTGGAAGCTCTTTCTGAATATCGTCACGAACATTGAAGGGAAGAAAATCCGTTCCCACGCGTCCGCTCGTGATCCCGTAATCCTTGAAAATAGCGACGATCTCCTTGCCCCATTTCGCGATGCCGGAGACTTTACGGTGATCTTCGATATCGGACTTGATACGGATCCGGTAGTTATCGCTTCCGGAACTGTGACCGACTACCGGTTTTTTCCCCTTCGGAATGACGGTAAAATACTCCGGCTCCATGAAAGGGCGATACCCTTTGACGTAGAAATCGGTCGCATAGCGGACAGCTTCGGATTTTGTCAGAAGAAACGCTTCAAGTCCGTTTCGCTTTATAGCCTTCTGGATCTTTTCCTGTTTTGCGAGATGCAGAGGGTCTCCTGCATAAAACGAAGGAGCCTCTTTCCATTTTGAAAAATCTACGGTCATTGTACGGTTATGCCTCCTCGGTAAGTATTGGTTTTTTCCGGATGAAGCGGTGGACCAATCCCAGGACGATGAAAGCCAGGATGACAAGCGAGAGCGGACGCTGGATGAAAGCTAGTAGAGTCGAATTCCCGAAGAGAGCGTACGTTCGTATCAGCTCATTATCGGCGATACCGCCAAGAACAATTCCAAGAACAACCGCAGGCAACGAATAGTCGAACCGTTTCATGAACCAACCCAGAATTCCGAATGCAAACATGAGCCAGACATCGAATGCGGCGTTGCGAACGGCGAAAGATCCGACGATACAGAAGAAAATGAGCATCGGGGCCAATATTTTGGTGGAAATTCTGAGCAGAAACGTGAAGGAGTACCCCAAGTAGACGGACATGAAAATCATGATCGCCTGCGATAATATTGCCGCTGCGATAATTGCATAGACAAGTGGCAGTTGCTCCCGGAGTATCTGCGGTCCGGGACGAAGCCCCTGAATCATCATCGCGCCGAGCAACACCGCACATGTTGAACTCCCCGGAATGCCGAGCGCAAGCGTCGTAATCAGGGCGCCGCCGGTGGATGCGTTGTTCGCGGCCTCGGGAGCGGCGACTCCTTCGGGATTTCCCCTGCCGAAAGACTCGGGATCCTTCGAAACCCGTTTCGCTTCGCCGTAGCCGACGAACGCCGCAACGGAAGCTCCGGCTGCAGGGATGGCCCCGATAATGATTCCGATGATCGACGATCGCAGAATGGTGACTGGGTATTTCAAGGCCATCGGCATACCTGCGAAGATTCGTTTGATGCTGTACTGAACTCTTTCTCCCGTCTTGATGACGTTCTCGCGACTTACCATCGAAAGGATCTCCGAGAAGGCGAAGAAGCCGATAATCGCGGGAACGACCTGAATTCCGTCCGCAAGGAAGAGACAGCCGAACGTTGCGCGCCATTCTCCTGTCGGAATAATTCCCATCGTGCCGAGCAACAGACCGAAGAAGCCTGCTAGCAGCGTTTTCGCGGGAGATTCGGTCGAAAGCGCCGCCAGGACGGAAATTCCCATCATTGCGATCAGAAACATTTCCGGGGGACCGAATCGAAGTGCGAAATCGGCGAGCGGTTTCATGACGAAAAACATGACGGTATAACTGATCAATCCGCCGATGGCTGAAGAACAGAAGGCTATTCCCATCGCTTCGCACCCCATGCCCTTCTGCGTCATCTCGTATCCGTCGAAGCTCGTAGCGGAGGATTCCGGAGTCCCAGGCGTATTCAGAAGGATGGCTGTGATGGAACCTCCGTATATGGCGGATATGTACACGGAGATGAGAAATATCAGCGCCGTCAGGCTGTCCATGGCGAATGTAACGGGCAGAAGGAGCCCCGTAGCCATGGACGAGGTAAAACCGGGGATGGCCCCTACAAGCAAGCCGAGAGCCGTCCCCAGAATAATCCAGAAGATAGGTTCGAGCGCGAAAATCGTTTTGCATCCTTCAGTGAAAAGACTCAGTGTATCGTGCATCGTGTTGAGCGCTTCCTCTCCCGAAAATCACAAAAAAGCATGGGGCAGGCTGACCATCAGCCATTTTTCGAAAAAGAAATAGATAAACAGAGCGAGGCTGACGGGTACCGTGAGGTAGATCTTGAGCTTTCTGACCCCCGTGATGTACAACAGGAGACATGTTGAAGGAACGACCGAAAGGACGGCAATGGTTTTAACGAAGAGAAAAATGCAGACGGCCGTTCCGACTGTGAAAAACACGACCTTCGGAGGAGGAAGAGTCGAGCAGTCGTTTATTTCCTCGTACACGGCATGCGGTTGTACAAGGGGTGTAATTGTTACGCTTTTGCGAAGGATGGCAACTCCTGAGACAAGAATTCCCAAGAAGAGAAATCGGGGAAAGAGCAGCGCCTCGAAAGAGAGGTCCTTCGTTTGGGAATAATACGCGAACGTAAATCCCCATACGAGTAGTAAAAGAAAAATCTGTGGATTGACGGAAATGTTTTTTCTACCCATCCGAAAAGAAAACATCGTCTCCTCCTTGTCGAACGGGCTATTTTGCGTTGAAGAGGGGTACGATTTCAGTTCGAATGACTTCGAATTCCTTTGCAAACACCGCTCCATAGTTGACTCCGGACATCCCGGTTCCTTCCTGATTCACAAGACTTGGAGCAATGCCGCTCTTTTCCGCCAGAGCCTTGTACTCGGGACTGGAGGTTGCTCGCACAAAAGCGTCGACAAGCTTTTTGTACCGATCGGGATACCTCTTCCTGAATTCGGTCTGGACCCAGTAGATTCCGTAGCGAGCCTGGAAGTTTTCGACGGGCAGCGTCAGGTTATATGCCTTCAGTTGTTCGAAGAAAGGTTTGCCCTCGGGCCATATCGGGTTACTTTTGTCGGAAACGACCCCGAGGCATTTCAGTTCGCTTCGCATATCCGCTCGGGAGACCGCGTCTCCGAAAGTGGCGTTTACGTGTCCGCCGAGCAGCGCGGATGCCGATTCCCCGCCGCTGTTATACGTGACGATTTTGAAATCGAGCTTCAGTTGTTTTTTGAGCCAAAGCGCATTTGCGTGCTGCCCGCCCAATCCGGCGACGCTGACGGCGTACTTGCCGGGTTCGCTTTTGACGGCTTCGATAAAATCCGCGAGAGTGTTCCATTTGGAGTCTTTTTTGACGACCAGAATGACCGGATCGCATACTTCGATCCACATGGGCGTGAACGTATCGAAGGTAAAGGGGGTTTTCTGCATGATGAGGCCGTACGCGAAAGCCGGGTAGTTGACGTTCGTCGTCATGTACCCCTCCGGCTTTTCGCGCGCCAAGGCCGCCTGCGCGATCAGACCGCCCGCGCCGGCCATGTTCTCGACGACGATGTCCTTGCCGAATTCTTTCTCGAGAAACTTCTGCAGCGTCCGCGTCGTTCGGTCGCTTCCACCTCCCGGCGCATAGCCGACGACAACGCGGAGCGGCTTGACG
>CALFXN010000581.1 GCA_937957815.1 uncultured Synergistales bacterium | reverse complement strand
GGCGGTGGAGGACGAGGCGCGCGCGCTGGGCTACCGCATTCTCAACCTCGACGTCTCGCACGGGAGCATCGTCGGACTCATCGGACCGAACGGCGCCGGGAAAACCACAGCGTTCAACATCATCACCGGCTTCTACAAGCCGACGGAAGGGATTGTCCTCTTCCACGGCGAGGACATAACGGGGCGGGCACCGCACCTCGTCTGCAAGACGGGAATCTCGCGGACCTTTCAGAACATCCGGCTCTTCTCGAACGAGACGGTGCTCCAGAACGTCATGATCGGGTGTCATGTCCGCCAGAAGAGTCACTGGTGGATGGCGCCGCTGATGTCCCCGCTCTTCACCCGAGAGGAACGGCAGATTCGCGAGAAATCGCATCACCTTCTCGAGTCGATCGGTCTGGCGCAGTACGCGGACGAGATCTCGAGCTCTCTCCCCTACGGAGCGCAGCGGCGTCTCGAGATCGCGCGCGCCCTTGCGACGGAGCCGAGATTCCTTCTTCTCGACGAGCCGGCCGCGGGAATGAATCCGCAGGAATCGCTCGAACTCATGGGGTTCATCCGGACGCTCCGGAAGGAATACGACCTGACGATCCTTCTCATCGAACACGACATGAAGGTCGTCATGGGCGTGTGCGAGTACATCTGGGTGCTCGATTACGGGATTCTCATCGCCGAAGGCGGACCGAAGGAAATCCAGTCGAATCCGAAGGTCATCGAAGCGTATCTCGGGGAGGAGGCCGCGGCAAATGCTTAAGATCGACTCCCTGCACGTGTATTACGGCGGCATCCACGCGGTCAAGGGGATCAGCGTAGAAATTCCGAGAGGCAGCATCGTCACGCTGATCGGAGCCAACGGCGCGGGAAAGAGCAGCACGATCCGGGCCATTGCGGGACTTGTCCGGCACGTACAGGGGCAGATTCTCTTCACGGGCCGCGACGGCCGACAGGTGAATCTCGTCGGGAAACCCCCGGAGACGATGGTGAAGCTCGGAATCGCAATGAGTCCCGAAGGGCGCAGGATCCTGCCCCACCTGACGGTCGAGGAGAACCTGAGGCTCGGCGCGTACATCCGCAACGACGTCGACGGAATCACACGGGACATCGACATGGTCTATTCGCTCTTTCCGAGGCTCAGGGAGCGTTCGTGGCAAAGGGGCGGCACCCTTTCGGGCGGCGAACAGCAAATGCTCTCGGTCGGACGCGCGCTCATGAGCGGGCCGGACATGGTCATGCTCGACGAACCTTCGCTCGGGCTCGCGCCGTTGCTGGTCAAAGAGGTGTTCGACATCATTCGGCACATCAACAGCGAGGGAAAGACGGTCCTTCTCGTGGAACAGAACGCCTTCGCGGCCCTCAAGATCGCACACTACGCGTATATCCTGGAGGTCGGAGGCATCGTCCTCCAGGGAACCGGGGAACAGCTTCTGAACGACTCCAGGGTCAAGGAGGCCTATCTGGGCGGCTAGGAACGTCCGGACGGCGCACACCCGGCGACGAATCGAAGGGGATGCGGGCGCTTTCGGGGCGCCCCGCCCCTTTTTTGGTGGACGCCGGACACTCTTTGGACGATAATGATGCAACAATGACGAACCTGTCCGCACGAAGGAGGAAAATGCGGTGAAGCTGCGCTTCAACCTGCCGAATCTTCTGAGTCTGCTCCGGGTCTTTCTCGCGCCGCTCGTGCTGATCTTTCTGACGCTCAAGATCAGTTCGCCGATCCGCATCTTCGAGTCCATCGGAATTACCGTAAGCTACGGAGACCTGATCGCCGGTCTGGTGTTCATTCTCGCCGCACTT
The DNA here is from genome assembly GCA_937957815.1 of uncultured Synergistales bacterium. Classification (GTDB taxonomy): domain Bacteria; phylum Synergistota; class Synergistia; order Synergistales; family Aminobacteriaceae; genus CALFXN01. Next base: position 5,131 of record CALFXN010000581.1, on the reverse strand, counting down.
ACGGACACGGCCGACGGGTACATCGCCCGGAAGAAAGGAATGGTGACGAATCTCGGCAAATTCATCGATCCTCTCGCGGACAAAATCCTCGTCATCGCGGCCTTGATCTCTCTCGTGGAACTCCAGCGGCTCCCGGCCTGGATCGTCGTCATCATCATCTCCCGCGATTTCATCGTAACCGGGGTACGAATGGCCGCGGCGGCGGAAGGAATCGTCATCGCGGCGTCGAAGGGTGGTAAGATCAAGACCGTGGCGCAGATCGTGGCGATTTGTCTTCTCATTTTCAACCTCCCCGGAGGCATGATCGCCATGTGGGCCGCGATGCTTCTGACGGTCTGGTCCGGTATGAACTACCTGGTCAAGGGAAAACGCCTTCTGATGGATGCATGAGCGATCCTTCCGCGTCGGAGCGATACGCATGTTTTCCGGATGTCCGGTGAATTGCCCCCGCGAACGCATCTCCTTCCCGAAAACGAGCCCGCGGTGATCTATCCGCCGTATGGCTCGTCACAATCGTCCCGTCTGTGGGATAATAAAAAACCATGCATGGGAATTATGAACGATTCTTTTCTACGAGGTGACTTCAATGCTTGAACGGATCAGGCGCGCGCTTGGGCTGGACCCAAACGAACGTGCGCTCTCTCGATACCGCACCGTTGCAGCCGGAATCAACGAACTCGAACCGGCGATGCAGGCTCTGAGCGATGAAGAACTCAAGGCGAAGGGGCCGGAGTTCCGCGGACGCATCGAAGCGGGTGAAACGCTCGACGATCTTCTTCCGGAGGTTTTCGCGGTCGTTCGCGAAATATCCCAGCGTACCATAGGTCTGCGTCATTTCGACGTCCAGCTCATGGGAGGAATGGCCCTCCACGAGGGAAAGATCGCCGAGATGAAGACGGGCGAGGGAAAGACCCTCGTGGCCACACTGGCCGTCGTCCTGAACGCGCTCTCGGGGAAGGGAGCCCACGTCGTGACCGTGAACGACTATCTCGCGCGACGCGACTCGGACTGGATGGGTCCGGTCTACCGGGCGCTCGGTCTCTCGGTCGGGGTCATCTACGCGTTCATGGAGCCAGAAGAGCGACGGAACGCCTATCTCGCCGACATCACCTACGGAACGAACAGCGAGTTCGGCTTCGACTACCTCCGCGACAACATGGCGATAGCGGAGGAATATCTGGTCCAGCGCGAACACAACTTCTGCATCGTCGACGAGGTCGACTCGATCCTGATCGACGAGGCGCGCACGCCGCTGATCATCTCGGGGCCCTCGGACGACTCCGTCGAGCTGTACGTGACGGCGGACCGGGTCGCGAGGCAGCTGAAGGAAGGAACCGACTTCGAGAAGGACGAGAAGGAGCGGAACATCTCGCTGACCGAAGCGGGCATCGCGAAGTGCGAGAAACTCGTCAACCTGCCCGCGCTCTTCTCGGACGCGGCCCATTCCGATCTCGCGCACCGCATCTCGCAGGCCGTCAAGGCGCACACGCTCTTCCAGCGCGACGTGCACTACGTCGTGAAAGACGGAGAGATCGTCATTGTCGACGAATTCACGGGGCGTCTGATGTTCGGGCGGCGGTACTCCGACGGTCTGCACCAGGCGATCGAGGCGAAGGAGGGCGTCCGGGTCGGACGGGAAAGCCAGACGCTCGCGACGATAACGATCCAGAACTATTTCCGGATGTATCGGAAACTCGCCGGCATGACGGGAACGGCCTTCACCGAGTCCGAGGAATTCAAGGACATCTACGGTCTGGGCGTCGCCGTATTGCCGACGAACCAGCCGATGGTCCGGAAGGACAACCCGGACGTAATCTACCGGACGGTCATGGAGAAGTTCGCGGCGGTCGCGGAAGAGGTCGAGGATCTGCACGGACGTGGTGTTCCCGTCCTCGTCGGTACGACGTCCATCGAGAACTCCGAACGCGTGAGCAAGCTTCTGCGGGCACGGAAGATCCCCCACCAGGTCCTGAACGCCAAACATCACGAGATGGAGGCGCAGATCGTCGCGCAGGCCGGACATCTCGGCGCGGTCACCGTCGCGACGAATATGGCCGGACGCGGGACGGACATCATCCTTGGCGGCAACCCCGAGTTCCTCGCGCGCGAAGATTGCAGGAAGGAATCGGTCGATCCCGCGCAGAATCCCGAGACATGCCGGAAATATCTCGACGTGCGCCGCAGGGAATGCGCGGCCGAACGGGAGAAGGTCGTCGGACTCGGAGGTCTGCACATCATCGGCACGGAACGTCACGAGGCGCGCCGAATCGACAACCAGCTCCGGGGACGTTCCGGGCGACAGGGAGACCCCGGCGCGAGCCGCTTCTACCTCTCTCTCGAAGACGATCTGCTCCGGCTTTTCGGGTCGGAACGGATCCAGGGGCTCATGGAGAAGTTCGGCATGGAGGAGGGGGAATCGATAGAGCACCCACTCCTCACGAAAGCGATCGAGTCCGCCCAGAAAAAGGTCGAGGCGATGCACTTCGATATCCGCAAACAGCTCCTCGCGTACGACAACGTCATGAACCGGCAGCGCGAGGCCGTCTACGAGGAACGCCAGAAGATCCTCTCCGATCCCGACATCCTGTCGCACGTCCAGGAAGTTCTCGAAGGAGTCGTCGACGACATTCTCGACCGCTTCTTTCCCGAAGAGGGGGAGTGCGACCCGGTTCGGGCGCTCTCGCGCCTGAAGGCCGTCTTCGGGCCCGGGTTCGACCGGTTTCTCGCGGGCGTCGACACGCGGACGCTTCTCGAACCCGTACGCGACGATATCAGGGAAGAGGTCCGGAAGCGTTTCGCCGGGAAAATCGCGACGCTCGAGGGTGACGTCGCGGGGAGGCTCTGCCGGTTCATCGTCCTCAACACGCTGGATTCGAACTGGAAAGACCACCTTCTCGCGATGGACGAACTGCGGCGCGGCATCGGTCTCCGGGCGATCGGACAGAAGGATCCCCTGCTCGAGTATCAGTTCGAGTCGTACAATCTCTTTCAGGAAATGATGGAGCGCGTGAGGGACTCCATCGCGGAACTCGCGTTCCGTGTTACGATCGTGACCGAGGAACCCGGGAGGGAATACCGTTCGCCGCGGCCCGGACGCGAGGAGAGAAACCCGCTCCTTCCTTTCCCGAGGCAGGAGCAGACGTTCCAGTCCGGCGGCGATGAGCGGCCGCAACCGGTCAGGAAAGGACCGAAGGTGGGGAGGAACGACCCGTGCCCGTGCGGCAGCGGGAAGAAGTACAAACACTGCTGCGGACGAAACGCCTAGGGGGGGATGGGGTATGCGACGACTCCGGTGCGTTGCGGGAGTTCGGCTGATATGCGTTCTGCTCGTCCTGACCGCGGGAACGGCGTGTGCCGCTCCGCTCGGCGCGGCAAGGGCGGGGCGGCAGGACGGCGCGACGATCGAGAGAATGATTCAGGAATCGCCCGACTTCAGCTCGTTTCCGAAGGCGGACGGGATCATCTGGCTCAAGGATGTCCACTATGCCCTCTCCGCCGACGGGAGCATGACCCGGACGACTCGCCTCGTGATTCTCGGCAGACAGACCCTCGGCGAGCGATGGCGAACCTGGACGTTCCTGGTCCCCGAGGGGGGGAAAGTTGAGATCCGGGACTCGAAGATCTATGATCCCGGGACAGGCAGGATGGTAACGCCAGTCATTCCCCGGACGTACGAGAGCGGAGGAGCGACTCTCGCCGAAGTCCGCTTTCCGCCTCTCCGGGAGGAGCAGGTTCTCGACCTGACGGTTGCCGAGACGTTCCCGAGGCACTTCGGGGTGGATGATCTCGTGTGGATTTCGGAGGAACTGCCCCAGTGGGAGCTCCGGGTCATCGTGACGGTCCCCTCGGGAAGCGAGCTCGCCGTTGCCGGAAGCGAGGTCCCGTCGCGCGAGGACACTGGGGCGGGCAGGGAATACCGTTTCAGGGTCGTCAACACTCCGGCTCACAGGAACGTCTCGCTCCTCGGCGATACGAGACGGTTCATCGCCTTCGGAATGCGAAAGGGAACCGAACCGGTAACGCGGATGTTCCGGTCCATGGAGACGCGTGCGATCCCGGCTCCTCCCGCCGCGCTCCGCAGCGCGATGAACGGCGTCAACAAGATCAGGGCCGGCGAAGCCGTTCTCTCGTTCGTCGCCTCATCGCCCACGCTCTCTCTCGGAAGGGAGAATGCGATCGGATCGAACGTCCGTCCCGACATCCCCTCCGAAGGGCCATGGACACAGTGGGAGAAAATCCTCATCCTTTCGAAATGGCTCCGCGAAGCCTCGTGGACGACCAGAGTCTGCTGGCTTTCCGCGACGACGATCAACGACGAGGCTCCGGCGACCGAGGGACTGGTCCTGCGTCCGATCCTGGAGGTATCGTGCGCGGGGCGCGATTCCTTCTTTCTCGACCTGACCCAGGGAGTGACGACCGAGACGCCGTCCGCTCTCTGGGGACGAACCGTCTACCAGCTCTCGCAGAAGGGGCTCGAATCGCGTCGCGTTTCTCCGGGAGGAGCGAGAGAGCACAAGCTCATCTTCAGGTGGAATTTCGGCCTTCTCGAAGACGGAACAATTACGGGAATGCTCGATGTGATCGCCCGGAACGGATGGGCCGACATCCTGGTCGGCGACAGAAAAATCACTCCGGAGGACGGGAGCCGGTTGCTCGAGAATCTCGGGATTCCCGCGGGCGATGTCGAGTCGCAGGACATTCAGGGGACGCGATCGGGGATCCGGATCACGGCGTCCCTCCGACCGAAGCGCGGTATTTCGGCGGGGAAGGATATTCTCGTGACACTCCCCCTCGTCGTACCGGATATCCTGATCGAGGCGGCGAAAGTGCAGCCTCCGTTCACGGTTCTCTTCCCGTTCGTCGTCGAACAGGCATTCGACCTGCACTATCCTCCGAAGACGACGTTGTTGCCGATGGCCCCCTCGTCGGGCAAGGTCTTCGACAAGATTTCGTATGACGAAACATTGAGCCTGCATGAGCGGAAACGGTCCATATCGGGTTCGTCCAGAATCATCGTAAAGACGGAAACGTTCGACGAAATCGCGGCGAAGTCGTATTCCGAATCCATGCAGCGGTGGTTCAACTTCTCCCACAGGACACTTCCCGTGCGTCTCGGGCGCTAGGGACATTG
>CALFXN010000580.1 GCA_937957815.1 uncultured Synergistales bacterium | reverse complement strand
TGAGGGGGGCGTGGAGGTTGCTGATCCGCTCGTTGGGGCTCGGCGCCGGGTGGTCGAGCGTGATGACGACCTTCGACGCGTCCCACACGCGTTCCTTCCCGTACTCGCGGAAGGCCGTGATCGCGATCGGACCGGTGGTGTCGTGCGTCATCGCGAGGTCGACGTCCGCGACGACGAAATCCCCCGCCCGGACGTCGCACCCCGCGTGCGCCGAGATGATTTTTTCGACGGCAGTGCGTCCCATGCGCGTCCTACGCCCGCGTCGAGAGAAGGTCCGCCAGCGCGTTGAAGCGGTCGAGCCGTTCGAGGTTGAGGACGGCGTCGATGATCTTCTCGATTCTTGCGCCGTCCTGGATCGCCCGGCCCGAGAGCGTCCGGAACTTCCAGAGCAGCTCCTCGTGCGTGAACGGATTCTTCGGGTGCCCCTTCGGGTAGGTCTCGCCGATGTTGAAGACCGTCCCGTCCTTCATGACGAGGTCGACCTTCACCGTGTAGCGGAGGTGGCGCGGCAGCTTTTCGATCTCTTCGTCATGGATGACTTCGACCTTTTTGGCGTATTCGAGGATCTTCGGGTCGCGGATCTTCTCCTCGGTGAACTGGTGGATGAAGGCGTTGCCCTCCAGCAGCGTGACGGCGCAGACGTACGGGTGGCTCAGCTGCGCGGCGACGACGCTCGTGATCGCGTCCGACCCCACGGAATACTTGTGCGTGATCGATGTCGTGTGGACGACGATCTTCGCGATGTCGTCCGCCTTGACGTCCGGGTGTTCTTTCTGGAACGTTCGCAGCGCGCCGATCGTCGTGTGCTTGCTCCGGCACGTTGAGTAGAACTTGAGGCCGATGCCCATGAGTTCCCATCGGCTCCCGAGGTCGCCGCTCGTCCGGTCGACGTCGTAGACGTCGTCGGTGAAGCAGTTGTAAAAGCCGCCGAACTTGTTCTCGAACACGTCCTCGATCCCCGTGAAGCCCTGCTTCGCGAGCAGCGCGCCGATGATCGCGCCCTCGGAGGACTTCGACGGGACGATGCGCTTGGCCATCGACGCGAACTGGACGGCCTGGAGCCCGCCGGCCCAGTTCCCGGCGATGCCCATCGCGTGGCCCATCTGTTCCGGCGTGAGGCCGAGCATGTGGCCGACGCCCGCCGTGGAGCCGAACGGACAGCACGTTCCCGTGTTGTTCCAGCCCTGGTGCGCGATCTCCATGCCGACCGGGGCGGCGACGCGGCACGAGATCTCGTAGGCGAGCGCGGCGGCGGTCAGGAAGTCCTTGCCGCTCATGGTCCCCTGCATCTCCGCGAACGCCGTGATGCAGCCCAGAACCCCCGTCGAGACGTGGATGATCCCGTCGGTGTGCGTGTCGTCCAGCTCGAAGGAGTTGATGGCCGAGCCGTTGAGCATCATCGCGTTCACGACGGAGGTCTTCCGGTCGGTCCCCCAGATGCTCGCCTCCTTCCGGTCGGTCATGCCTTCGAGCGTGTCGCGGTAGATCTTCATCCACGGCGTCGTCGAACCGAAGAGCCCGCAGCCGTAGCAGTCGAGCAACACGCGCTTGAGGTGGTCGAGAACCTCCGGGGGGATGTCCTCGTAGCGCAGTTCGGAGGAAAACTTCGACAGTCTTTCGTTGATCACATCGAACACGAGCGATCACTCCTTCATCGTCAGAATTGGAGCAGGGAGGCGTAGTGCGAAACGTCCGCGCACTTCCGGATGTCCATCGCGGCGGCGATGATGCGCTCCGCGCGCGCTTCGTCGACGACGCCCGCCGTGACGTCGCGGAACTTCGCGCGAAGCTCGTCGTCGGTCATCGGGTTCTCCGGGTCGCCCTTCGCGTGGTCGATCCGCGACGAGACGCCGGCGCCCGAGCGGTCCCGGATCTCGACGACCATCGACCGCGGGTTCGGGTAGAGCTTCTGGATCTCCTCGTCCACTTCGATCCGGACGAGGTCGGACACGCGCCGGACTTCGGGGTCCGCGATCGCGTCGTCTTCGTATTCGCCCAGTCCCGCGCGGCCGCGGACGATGATCGACGCGATGCCGTACTGGATGCTGAGGCGCGCGTGCAGCGGCGAGCGGTAGTCCGGGATGTCCGACCCCTGCTTCGCGTTCCGGTGCGTCCGGACGACGATCGATCCGATCTCGTCGGGCCGGAGGGGGCGCTGCGCGAGGTCCTTCTGCGTCGCCTCGATCGCGTAGTGGACGTACCGGCAGGAGCACCACGGCTTGAAGTAGATTCGAAGGAAATTCCAGTCCTCCCCGAGGCCGTCCGTCACGACCGCCGGGTCGGCCCCGTCGGGCGCGAAGCAGTGGAAGAAGCCGAGCCGCCCCTCGAGGATTTCGTCGGGGCCGGTCATCCCCTCGTCGGCGAGCATCGCCGCGAGGATTCCGTTTCGGGCGGCGTTTCCGGGGTGTAGGTGCTTCGAGATGGAACCGTCGATTTCGTACTGGTTGATTCCGGAGGCGAGGCTTCCGGCCAGGCCGAGCGCGTTTGCGGTCTTTTCGGCGCTCAGACCGAGAACCTTCGCGGCCGCGGCCGTCGTTCCGAACGTCGCGATCGTCCCTGTCGGGTGGAAGCCCCGGAGGTAGTGCCCGGGGTTGATCGCCGTTCCGATGCGCAGCGAGACTTCGTACCCCGCCGCGACGGCCTCGATGAGCTGCCGGCCCGATATGCGCCCGGCCTGTCCGAGCGCGAGCGCCGCCGGTATGATCGAGGCCCCGGGGTGATAGGTGGCGTGCTTGGAGCCGTCGTCGAGTTCGAGCGCGTGCGAGGCCATTCCGTTGACGAGCGCCGCCGTCATCGGCGACCGGGACATCGTGCTTCCGGCCACGGCCGCGTCGCCGCGCTCGCCGAGTCCGGCCGCCAGTCGCCGGCCCGCCTGTCCGGCCTGCGAGAGACGACTTCCGGCGATCATCGCGCCCGTCCTGGCGAGCGGGCAGCGATGCGCCTGGTGCGCGACGGCCTCCGGGCGCGAGTCGAACCTCAGTGACGCGGAGCAGCGCGCGGGGCGTACACAGGCCCGCCTCGCACAGGGCGACGGCGG
>CALFXN010000579.1 GCA_937957815.1 uncultured Synergistales bacterium | reverse complement strand
GTGACGATTAATGGAGAAAAGCCGCGCATCAATGGGCGGAATCGTGGGAAATAGGGCGAAAACATTGCCGCCCCCTCTCCCCTTTTTCCATAATTACGGGAAACCGGCACAACGGGGAAAAAGGAGGGACCGCGATGAAAATCTGCTGCACGATGCGCGTCGGAACGAAGCTGTTCGTGATGCTCGGACTCATGCTCGTCCTCATGGCGGGCATCAGCGCGACGGGATACTGGTTCAACCGAAAAAGCACCGAAACGATAAGCGACATGTACTCGAACAAGCTCGTTCCGGTCCGGCTTCTCGGAGACAACCGCACCTTCAACCGGCAACTCGAGGCGATGATGCTCACGTTGTTTCTCGTCACGAAAGAGGACGAACGCAAACACATCCTCGACGAAATGGGCGTCGTCGTCAAGAAATTCTACGAGAACCTCGAAGCATACGCGAAAACGCCGCTGGATCCGTTCTCCACGGATACGCTCGCAAAAATCCGGAATATCCTGTCCGCATATCGCGAAAAGCGCCTCGGCATTCTCGATCTCGTCGCGCAAAACCGGTCCGCCGACGCGTACGCGCTGTACGCGAAATCCCTCGCGCCCGTCATGAAGGATCTGGCGGACGAACTCGGAACGCTCGGAGAGCACGCACGTCAACTCGCCGGAGAGCAAAACGCCGAAAACATGAGCGAAGCCGCGCTGGCGTCGAGGCTGCTCGTTATCGTCCCCATGACGGCGGCGCTCCTCGCAATCGTGCTCGGCATTCTGACGACCCGGATGATCACCCGACCGCTGAAGCGCACCGTAGAGCTTGCGGAACGCGTCGGCGCCGGAGACCTGACCGTTTCCCGCGGGGACTTCTGCTACGACGGGTCCGACGAGATCGCCGTGCTCTGCAATGCGCTCTCGAAGATGGTCCGGAATCAGGCCGATACGATGCGCCTGATCAAAAATACCGCCGAAACCATCACGCAGGGGGCCGAAAACCTCGCCGCGCTCTCGCAGGAGACGAACGCCGCCATCGAGGAAGTCAAGGGGTCGATCGAGGAGGTCACGACTCTCTCCGAATCGAACAGCGCCGCGATCCAGCAGACCAACGCCGGCATCCAGGAAGTCGCCTCCGGGACGCAGACGGCCGCGAAATCGGCGTCCGAAGGCGCGAACTTCGGTACGACCGTGGGAGTCATGGCGAAAGACGCCGTCGATAACGTCGGGGCTGTCATCGCCGAGATCCGCACCGTCAGCGGCAAGTCGCGGGAAAGCGTCGAAAAGATGCGGACGCTGGCCGGATCAGTCGAAGAGATCTCCTCGTTCGTCTCCGTGATCGCATCCATAGCAGACCAGACAAACCTCCTCGCGCTCAACGCCGCGATCGAGGCGGCACGCGCCGGAGAAGCCGGACGCGGTTTCGCCGTCGTCGCCGACGAAGTCAGAAAACTCGCCGAAGAGTCCGCGAAGGCGTCGCAGCAGGTTTCCCGACTGATCGGATCGCTCCAGTCGCACGCGCAGAGCTCGATCACGGCGACCCAGCAGGCAGGGGAAATCATGAACGGCGCCATGGAACGCGCCGAATCCTCGCAGAAAAAGCTCGGGGACGGACTCGTCGCGATCGGAAGAGTCGTCGACGTCATCCACGACCTCGCGAGCGTCGCCGAGGAGCAGGCCGCGTCGGGCGAACAGATGGCCGGGGCCATGGACACCATCTCCAAGGCGACGATCCGGATCGTCGAAATGATCGAATCCATCCGCAACGCGTCGACCGATACATCGAAGGCGTCGGAAGGCGTCGCCAGGGAAGCCGAGATCATGGCGACGGGGGCCGAGCGCCTCAAGGAACTGCTCTCGCGGTTCCGGATCGATCACGCGGAGCGGGGACTGGCCCCAGCGGACGTTTCACGCTAGAATTCCGTTGCGGAGGAAGGCGTTTTCCCGCTCCTCCCGCAACGGCAGGGGGAGTGACGCATGAGCCCGGAGTTCCATTACGCATTCGACAACATTCCGCTTCCGGTCCTGATTCTGGATGCGAAGGGACACTGCGAGTTCGTGAACCGGGCGCGGCTCGACTTCACGGGAAGAAGGATGCAGGACGAACTCGAATGGGGCTGGCTCGAAGATGTCCACCCGGAAGATCGCGCGACCTACGTGAACAGCTGTCGCATCGCGTGTCGTACGGCCGCCCCCGTCCGTATGGAATATCGTCTCCGTTACCGGGACGGATCGTACCGGAGCGTACTCGAATCGGGACGTGTCCTCGACGAGGAGGGTGACCCGGAGCCCCGGATTCTCGGAGTCTGCACCGACGTGACCGACGTCCGGAATTTCATGGAAGCGCTGACGAACAGCGAACGTCGCTTCCGCTCCCTCTACGAGTGCATGTCCGAAGTCGTCGCATTGCATCGGCTGATCCGCGACGAACGCGGAGTTCCGGTCGACTACAGGATTCTCGATGTCAACCCGGCGTTCGAGAGGATCATAGGCTTCCCGCGAAGCCGTGCCATCGGCTCAACCGCGTCTGATCTCTACGGCACGGGCGACGCTCCCTATATCTCGGTCTACGCGCAGGTCGCCGAAACGGGGCAGTCGTTCGCGTTCGACACCTACTACCCGCCGCTGCGAAAACACTTCCGGATCTCAGTCTTTTCTCCCGAGCACGACACGTTCGCGACCGTAACGTCCGACATCACGCTGTGGAAGGAAGCCGAGGTCCGCCTCGCGGAAAACTACGCCCGTCTCCGGGGTCTCTTCGACAGTATCGTGACGGCGTTTTCCTGCATCGTCGAAAAGCGGGATCCGTATACCGGAGGGCACCAGCGAAGGAGCGCCGCGCTCGCCGAAGCTATCGCGGCGCTCCTTCGCGTCGACGACGACACGAAGGAATCCATCCGGATCGCGGCGCTGCTCCACGACATCGGCAACGTCGAAATTCCATCGCAGATCCTGAACAAACCCGGTCCGCTTTCGGAGGCGGAATTCGAGATCGTGAAGACCCACCCGACGGCGGGGTTCGAAATCCTCTCGGGAATCGAATTTCCGTGGCCGCTTGCCGAAATCGTCCTTCAGCACCACGAGCGCCTCGACGGATCGGGATATCCGACGGGACTTTCAGGGGATTCGATCCGCCGCGAGGCGAAAATCCTCGCCGTCGCCGACGTCGCGGAGGCGATGGCTTCCCACCGGCCGTACCGTCCGGCGCACGATCTCGACACCGTCATGCGTTATTTTCGAGAAACGGCCCGCGACGCATTCGACCCGGCCGTCGTCTCTGCCCTCGGCGAGCTTCGCGACAACGGTCTCCTCGGTCGAATCCTCGGCTGAATCCAATCTCCTGTCCGGAAAATGCGAAAGGCCGCCCGGATCGCTCCGGGCGGCCTTCGTTCGTGCGTCGACGTCGCCTTACTTCGCGATCTCGACGCCGCGGAAGAAGTCCCAGTTCCGCGGGGAGATATAGAGCCCCTTCACGGTCGGCTTGACCATGTACGGCGTCGCGTAGAAATAGATCGGCGCGACGATCGAATCCTTCATGAGGATCTCTTCCGCCTTGCGGAAGTTTTCGGCACGCTTCGCCGGATCGTCGGCGGACATGGCCGCTTTCACGAATTTGTCATAATCGGCATTCGCAAGCCCGATGACGTTCTCGGGGAATCCGGTCACGAACAGCTCGAAGAGGCTTCCCGCATCGAAGAAGTCGACGAGATACGCATGACGCGCAAGGTCGTAGTTCTTCTGGATCCGAGTGTCGATGAACACCTTCCACTCCTGGTTCGCCAGCTCGACCGTGACGCCGAGGTTCTGCTTCCACATGGCCTGGAGCGCTTCGGCCACACCCTTGTTGATGACGCTCGTGTTATAGGTGTAGGTCACCTTCGGGAACCCCTTGCCGTCCGGATACCCGGCTTCGGCGAGGAGCTTCTTCGCCTCGGCGACATCCGCTCGGACCGGGAGATACTTCGGCGACTCGGCACGGAAATCCTTGTCCTTCGACCCTCCCGGGATCACATCGGGGATGAAGCCGACGGCTGGCTTCTGTCCGCCCTGCGTCACCTTCGCGACCATCGCCTCGCGGTCGATCGCGAGCGAGAAAGCCTTGCGCACGCGCGGGTCGTCCCAAGGTTTGCGCGTCAGATTGAAGCAGACGAAGGCCGTCCCGAGCGTCGGAGCGACCTTGGCCTCTCCCGCGGCGATGAGCTGGGGCACCATCGCGGGCGGGACGTTCTTGAAGTAGTCGATCTTGCCGGACTTGAACGCCGCGAGCGACGTATTGTCGTCGGCGATCATGACGAGACGGACCTTGTCGATCTTGACGTTCGCCGCGTCCCAGTAGTTCGGGTTCTTCGCGACCGTCATTTCGCTGTTGTGCTGCCAGTCTGTCAGGACGAACGGGCCATTGCAGACGATCGTCTCGGGCTTCGTCGTCCAGCCCCGGGGGTCCTTGTCGACGACATCGGGCCGTGCGGGGTAGAAGACATGATAGGCCAGGTAATCCAGGATCAGCGGCCACTTGTACTCGAGACGGATCTCGAACGTTTTGTCGTCGAGCGCCTTGAGCCCAACTTCCTCTTCCTTCGCCTTGCCCTCGTAGAACTTCTGGGCGTTCTTGATGAAGAACCCGTAATGCGAGT
>CALFXN010000578.1 GCA_937957815.1 uncultured Synergistales bacterium | reverse complement strand
CGTCTCCCGTCGTTTTTCCGTACCTCCTTGCGGTATCCTCATTGCAGCAGGCTGTGTCCATAAACCCGGACGGACAGAAGCTCTACCTCGAAATCATCCGGAACCGCGGAAGAGCCGCGGCCGGATCCGGGAGGGGCGGAGTTCTGAACTCGCTTCTTCCCGAGGAGGAAGGGCTGTATTCGCTGTTTCTCGCCCATGCGTTGCGGTCCGCCGGTTCGCATGAAAGCGCGGACGAGGTTTTACGCAACGCGAGACGGTTTTTCCCGGGCGACGCGAGAAGCAGAATGGTCGTACGGTATCTTTCCGGGAGTTGAAATCCCGTTTCCCTTTTCAAGAACTTGTGAATCAGGTATACTGGTCACCGGTGTTGTCCGGTGGCCGCGATAATGCCGGGGGATCTCTATTCGTGCATAGGCGGTGATCAGGGAATGGAAGGAATACGCGCGGAGGAATGGGTACGGTCATATTTCCAGCGATTCTCTCTTTACGATGAGTTCACGCAGAGAATCAGAAATCTCGTCGAGGATCTCGTTCAGTCGGAAGGTATTCTTTTTCATACCGTTGAGGGGCGGACGAAAACTCCCGGCGAGCTGACGCGCTATCTCTCCATGTCCCCGGGCGATGCGCCGGCATCGCTGGACGAGATCCCCGCTCTCGCGACAGTTCGGATCCTCCTGCTTTTTCCCGAGGATGCCATACGGGTCGAGCAGATCCTCCAGAAGGAGTTTCTCGTAGACCTCGCCCGTTCGACGCCGTCTTCGAAACTCGAAGATCCCGATAGATTCGGATATCCCGCTATATCGTACGTCGTGAGCCTCGATTCAACGCGCAGCGGTCTCCGGGAATGGGAGAAATACCGCGGCCTGAAGCTCACCGTTCAGGTCCGCACGGTGATCCAGGAGGCATGGGCGGTCGTCTCTCCGCAATTCGCAGTCCCCATGGATACGGCGTCGAGAAACCGCATTCGCAGGAAGCTCTCGCGGATCAGCGCGCTTCTCGAGGAAGCCGATGAAGCGTTCCTCGAAATCCGCGGTGCGGCGAAAACCGATTCCATTCCGGTCGCCGCTCCCGTGGAGACGGTCGAGGCGGCCGCGGTCCGGAACATGACGGCCGGTGATCTTGCGGCGTTTTTCGACGCGCACCCCGACGTTCTCGACCTCTGGTCGCGCAACGCCGTCCTCGCGGGATTCCAGGTGTTCCCCGCGTCGCCGGAACATCTGGCGGAGAGCAGGAACGACCTCTTCGACGTCCTCAGGGCTGCTGAGATCACGACGATCGAGGCGTTCGAGTCCTTCCTCTCGGACCTCGCACAGGAGGAGAAGGGGCTGCGTCAGCTGGAGACCATATGCAAGGCGTTCGAAAAGGAACTTCCCTCGTGGAAGGTGGACGGATATTCGGCGCTCTTCCTGCTCGTGCTGAATCTCCGGTGGGATACGCTCCAGAACAAGGATCTCGTCGCGCTCAACGTCAAGAGAGGATCGGACCGGATCAAGGGGCAATAACCGTACCTCGCGCCCCTTCCGATAGGGTGAGTTCGTCTGGAAACGACAGGGGGAGCCGCGGCTCTCCCTTTTTTTCGCGCTTCCCGCGTCGCTTCCGGCATGGGGACCGGCGCGTGTCCCGGCACGAACGGATGTCGGTACCGAAGGAGGGATCGTTCGGGTGGAACGCATGATGTGGGTCGTGATCGGATACCTGTTCGGATCATTTCCCACAGGATACCTGGTTGTCCGGCTGCTGAAAGGGATCGACGTCAGAACCATCGGATCCGGCAACATCGGAGCGACGAACGTAGGACGATGTCTCGGTCGCTCCTGGGCTGTGTTCGTCACGATCGTCGACATGCTCAAGGGGGGCATTGCGGTCCTGATCGTCCGGCAGCTGGCGCAGGGGGGAGGAGACGCACCGTGGCTGCTTGCCGCGGTCGGGACAGCCGCCGTGC
>CALFXN010000577.1 GCA_937957815.1 uncultured Synergistales bacterium | reverse complement strand
TGAAGGCGTTGTACCCCTCGGCCTCCGCCGCGACCGTGTAGACGGCCGCCGGGAGCGAAAGCGACAGTTTCCCGTCTGCGTCCGAGACCGCTTCGGTGCGCTCGGTTCCGAGGTAAAACGAGACGTGCGCGTTGCCGACGGGAGTCCCCGTGAACCGGTCGATGACGGTACTCCGGAACGGGAGGGCAGGACCGCGGTATGTGAACGGCAGTTCGCCGATTCCCGTCATCGCGCCGCGAAGCGTGACGAAAGCCTGAAGGATGCACTGGCCGGAGAAGAGATCTCCGAGCGGAATGTCGCACGAGACGACGGCGCCGTCTTTTTCGGCCTCGAATGGGACGTCTGTCGTTGCTGCGGTCCGTCCCGCGGCGTCGGAGAGCACGAACTGCACCGTTCCCGTGCTTTTCGCGCCGAACGGATTCCCGAAACGCGCCTCGGCGGAGAGTCGTTCCCCGACGGAATAGGCATTCTTGCCGGCCGTTACGCTTACGGGCGTCTGCGGCGTTTTCGTGTAAAACCCCTTGGAAAGGGTGACGATTGTCTTTTTCGTCTCCTCGTCGACGAAGTCCACCCAGAGACGATCGATTCCGTCGGCGTTGACGATCCGGATCTTCAGCTCGGCGCTCGCGCGGGAGTGGGGTGCAAGCTCCATGAGCGTGCTTCCCTGGTAGTCGCCCTTATCCTTCCCCGAGGCTCCCCAGAGGTTGTGGGGGAAGCGCCAGTTCGCGCGGATCTTCCGGGGGGTATCGCCGTTGTTCCACGCGAGAATGGTGAAGTGTCCGACCGCGCCTCTGATGTACTGCTCGAGATCGCTCTGGAGCGACATCCTGACGCCTTCCCCGTCCTGGCGGTTCTGGGCGGCGAGGGTCGGGAGGGCGCTCACGCCGAAGCGGATCGCCGGAGGAACCTGCGACACGGGGTTCTCGCCTTCGTCGAGGAGAACGCCTCCGACGCGATAGTATCCCGGCATGTCGAGTTTCGGGAGTGACAGGACGGCCGATGTCGGGGACGCGACGACGACATCCTTCGCTTCCATCACGGAACCATCGGGGCGAAGGACAAACGGCCGGAAGGTCGTTCCGGAATGCGCGTTCGCCGGTGGGTTCGGAAGCCCGAGACGGAGCGATACCGTGTCGGCCTTCGTAAAGAGCGGAGTTTCCTCCGGGGCGAGCAGAAACGCCACGAGATCCCGGAAGAAGATCTGTTCGTCCGTGGTTCCCTGGTGGTTTCCGGCGGCCCAGTCCATGTAGAGCGTCGAGAGAACGACGCGTCCCTTTCCGTGCGGATAGGAAATCATGCACGGCTGGTCGTTCTTCGTCCGCGAGAGCCAGACCGTGCTTTCAGGCGGGTAGTCGAGGAAGTAGCCGTCGACGTTGAAGTCGGGTGTCGTTTTCGTCATGGAGCTGAACGCGCCGACCGGAGCGGCTATTTTCGACGACGCGTATTGGCAGCTCTGGTCTTCGGCGAAGCCGTAGCCCGTCACCGGAGTCCCCTTCCCGGAAGGCAGGACGGCGAATTCCTTCCCGAGCTGTTGCGCGAAGGCGAGGATCGTCCCGCCGCCTGCAACGTAGGTTTCCATCGTCCGCCGGAAGGGGGCGGACATGCTCCAGTCCGACAGCGCACCGGTGGGGATGATGAGCAGGCGGAAGCGCGACAGCGTTTCCGCGGTGTCCGTCGGCTGCACGAGCGTCGCGGGCTCTCCGGCCGCCCCGAGAAGGACGGCGACGCCGCGTGCGTATCCGCCCGCGAGTACGGCAGTGTCGGGCGCTTCGCCGACGTGGCGCAGAAGGTCCGAGAAGATCTCGCGGACCGCGTCCCATTGCTCCGGCATCATCGGCGGCGTCGCTTCGGCGCCACCGGTCCGCCCCGTGATCCGGGACGCCTGGAGGAAGACGCCGAGCGTCTCGGGGTCGAGGTCGTCTATGGTGCCGCGGTCGCGGGAGGCAAGAAAATCCTGCGTGAATGCGTCGCCTTTTTCGGCGGCGCGGAGCCAGAGCGGGCGTTCCTGCGGCGGAAGCGCCATGAGGGCGCGGCCGATGTTGTCGTTGTCGTCGGGGTTGTCCGC
The DNA here is from genome assembly GCA_937957815.1 of uncultured Synergistales bacterium. Lineage (GTDB taxonomy): Bacteria > Synergistota > Synergistia > Synergistales > Aminobacteriaceae > CALFXN01. The sequence goes on along the minus strand of CALFXN010000577.1, from coordinate 6,624 downwards.
GCCGGGACGCCCGAAGGTGATCCCGAGTTCCTTCGCGCGGCGGTCCTTGTATTCCTTGATCCACTTCCAGAGGTCGCGCCCGCGCGGCGTCTTCATGATGCGCTCGAGTTCGGCCGGGTTGTCGAGGAGCGGTTTGAAGATCTTGTAGTACTTGAGGCGATTCTTGTCCCAGATCGGGGGCAGCGGGCCGCCGATGACGTGGGACATCATGTCCTCGAGCGGCTTGTACTTCTCCTTGAGGCGCGTTTCGACGTTTAGTGCGTCCTCCGCGGCCTTCCGCGCCTTCGCGTAGTCGTCCCAGAGTCTCCACCCCTCGACGACGGCCTCCCCTCCGGCGATCAGCGGATCGACGAAGATCGCCCTCCCGAAGTTCCACGCGCCGTAGGCGCCGCCCCAGAACGTGGGCGGCAGAAGCCACGTCTTTCCCTCGCGCATGTCTTTTTCGTACTGTTCCCGGACCTCGCGTCCAGAGCGCTCGCCGAGTTCGATCAGGCCCGGGATCCCGAAGAAGGTCGCGACGCCGAGTCCGAGACCCTTGCCGATCGTGAGAACGCCGAAATTCTCGGGATCCGTCCGCGCGGCCTTGTCGAGGTAGTCGGAGTAGGCCTTGACCGCCTCGTACCCCTGATAGATCAGCAGGAATCCGCCGCCGTACTTCGTGATCTTCGACGGAGTCGCCGGTTTCGCGGGGCCTCCTTCCTTCGGCTGCTGCGCCGGAGGAACCGATTCCTTCACCGTCCGGGCGCCGCCCTTGCGCGTCGAGGCCGTCGCGCCTTCGGCGAATTCGCTGCGTGTCGTGGTCTTTCCCGTCTTCAGGTTCGTGACGGTTCCGTCCGGGTTTGTTCGGACCTTCTGTCCGCGCAGCTTGCCGGCCATCTCCGGCGAGCGCTCCGAGATCGTCTTCAGCGTCTCGGTGTTTCCCTGCGGGATGGAGCGGATTTCGTCGATGAGCTTCGCGACGCGCTTCTGTTGTCGCGGCGTCAGAGCTCCGTCGGCGCCCGCAGGCTTGCGGATGATCTCGTGGAGTTCCTTGACGCGCGCTTCGTTGAGACTCCGGCTCTGTCTCACGGCTCTGTTGTAGGTCTTTGAGAGGGTATCCTGCGCCTTCGCGAGCCAGTCGCCGATCTTTTTGCTGCGCGTCTCAGGAGGATCGTTCGGACTCGTGATTCCGGCCTCGTCCCAGCTTCTGCCCTTCCGGAGCTCGTTCGCCTGGTTCGAGAACTCCTTCGTGGTCAGCCCCGAGCGCCCGGAGTTCGTCCACTCGAGCGATTTGCTCACGCTCTTGCCGATCGTCTTCGCGTCGATGGGGTCGGTTGCGGGATTCCTGTGGATTCCGGCCTCGACGGCCTTCTTGACGTTGTCGAGGACCGCGCCCTGCGGGTCCGCCGCGCCGAGTTTCCCTCCGGACGTCTTGTGGAGGCCTCCGGATGTCGCGAAGGTGTCTTCCGCCCCGGCGCGCGACGTGACCCAGTCCTTCCACTCCTGCGTGCCGACCTCGACATTCGGCGGCGTCTCCCAGACGACGAGCTTCTTCGCGGGATCGTCGAAGCGGCCGGGGATGGTCGGATGCGGCTTGATCGAGTACCCTTTCGCGTTCAGCTCGCCGATGAGCTTCTTCGCCGAGCCGGGCTTGAGTTCGGTGATGTCGACGTCGCTTTTCGGGGTCTTCGGCGCGCTCCCGGAGTTCAAAAAATCTCCTTCGCCGCCGATGTTTTTGATGGCCTTTTCGATTGTCGAAAAGCGTCCGTCGCGGGCGGCGTATGTCCTGCGCACCTGATCCATGGCACGCTGATAGTCCCTGAGCCACTTCTTGTGTTCGCTGCCCGTCAGGCTCTTCGGTTCCGTCGCCGCGAATTTCTTCGCGACCGTGTTGAGATCCGCGTCCATCGCCGTCTCGAGATCCGCCGGCGTCGCGACGCCCGAGAGCGCCCCGATGACTGCGGGCGGCTGCGGCTGATCGGTCCGGTTCTCCTGCGCGGTCGCGTCTCCTGAGATCCGGAGCAGGAGGAGCAATGCCGCGAGGAGGATCGTGACGAACGGCCGTTCGCGGCCGTCCGGCGTCTTCGGACGGGTCATTGCGCGTTACCTCCCCACTCCTTCAGGAGAGTTCCGGCGTATTTTCGCGTCGCCGGATCGGACTTCAGCGCGGAGATCGCCTTTTCCATCGACGACTTCGCCTCCACGTTCTTCCCGTTCGCGCGCCGGAGCACGGAGAGCGCGAACCACGCGGGGCCGCACTGCGGGTCCTTCTTCGCGAACGCGTCGAAAAAGCGTTCGCCCCGTTCGGCCTGACCGTCAAGACAATATGCCGATCCCATGAGCCCGGAAGTCCGGATGTCCAGAAGCGCCGGTCTGTCGGTGACGGCGCGTTCGAAGCTGTCGAGCGCGGGGCCGAAGAACCGCTGCCGGAACAGGATCGCGCCGAGAAGAAGCCGTGCCTCGGCCTTCGCCGGATCGAGTGCGAGCGTCCGTTCCGCCGCGTCTTCGGCGAGCGAGATCATGAGGTCGCTCTTCGGCTGCGCGGCATAGACCTGTGCGAGCAGGAACGTGAAGGCCGGCTCGTCCGGTACGAGGTCGACGGCCGAGAGGGCGTAGGCGATCGCGCGGTCCATTCCGCTTTTCGCCGGAACGAGATCCGGCGAGGTCCGCGCTTTCGCGAGCAGCACCGTGGCCATTCGCGCGCGCACCATCGCGAGCGTCATGACGTTGAGACGGCTCGGGTCGGACTGTGCCTTGCGGAGAGCCTCCTGTTCCGCCGGAAACGGCTCGATGTCGCCGACGGCGTCCGCCGGATCGGGTTCCCGGTCCGGGGACGCGAAGACGTCGTCGAACATCGCGAAAACGTTTCCGTCCACGCCCGAATAGAAGTCCGGGACGTCGACGTCGGAGGAGAAGTCTTCCGCGTCGTTCGTTCCCGGTTCATCGGCGGACAGAAGCTCCGGCGTGGGAAGGTCGCCGGATGTCGCGGCTTCGAGAGGCGTCGCCGCGACTGAGACGAAAAGCGAAATCGCGACGAGCGCAGCGAGCAGGGCGAGCACGGTCGGCGCGTTGAAGGCATCCAGGCTTCCGGCCGCATCCCGGACGCATCGTGTCACAAAAGTCGGCATGGTACGAATCCCACCTTCCTGTTTCCGTTACGGTTTCCTGTCGAGCGATTCGAGATACTCGCCGAGCTTGCGCACGTGTTCCACGATCATCGGGTCCGGGAACACGCCAAGGCTGTCGCGATAGGCCTTCATCGCCTCGGCGTAGCGCTTCTTTTTCTGAAGGTCCATCCCCGTCGCGACGAGCTTTCGGGCGCGGTCGCGAAGGATTTTCTCGAGACGGTCCGCATAGGCGGAGAGCTCGGGGTCCGGGTTCAGGGCGAGGCTTTCGCGGTATTTCACGAGCGCGTCGTAGAGACGTCCCTCCTTCTGTTTCAGGATCCCTTCGGAACGCAGCCGGTCGGCCCGCGCCGCAGCGTCGTCGCGCGTCGGCAGCGGAGTCGGCGTCACGGTCGGAGAGGGGACGGGTGTCGGTTCAGACGTCGGTTCAGGCGTCGGGGAGACCGATGCCGCCTTCAGAAGAGCGATGTGGCGCTCGAGCGCCGGGTCGGCGAAGAGCTCGAGGCTTTTTCCGAACGCCGCGATCGCTTCCGCAAGCTTTCCTTCGTCCTGGAGCGCCGCGCCTCGTTCGCGAAGTTCGAGCGCCCGCGTGCAGCGCTCGATTTCGGCATCGAGTTCGACGTCGGAAAGCGAGCCCGGGTCCGATTCCGGACGGCGCGTTCCCGCGTCGTCCGGAACGATCGGGCCGGACGACGCGGACTCTCCCTTCCACGCATTCTCGAGGATGAACGCGGACGCCTGCGTCGTGGAGCCCGACGACGGACGCGCGACGAGGCAGATACTGCCGGACCCGTTCGCGGCGAGCGCCTCCGGAAGTCCGAAACTCCGGATCTTCATGAAATGCCCGAGCGTTCCCGAGGCGTCGTAGGCGATCAGGACGTCCTCGTCGTCGTCGATTGCGACGATTCGTCCCCTTCCGTCCGCGGCGATGTGTTTCGGGCGGAAGGAGTCGGACGAGACCGTTTCGAAGGAACTTCCCCATCGTCCCCACGATCTGAGTTCGATGCCCTTCGCGTCGAGGATCCGGATGGATCCCGTTCCCTCCCCCGGTATGACCGCCGCCGCGAACGAACCGTCCGGGAGCGCGGCGAGGGCATGGAGTCCGGGAGTCGCGAACGATCGCACGAATTTTCCGCCGCCGTCGAAGACGAATACGGAAGGATCTCCCGCGAGGGCGAACCCTCCGTCGGCGAGCGGAACGATCTGCGACGGCGAGAAGCGTTTTTCGCCGAAGACGTCGCGCGCGATCGGGATGCGGCGTTTCGTCGCGCCGTCGGGCGAGAGTTCGTGGACGACGTAGCCCTGTCCGTACGCGTCATCGAGGACGAGAATCGCTCCGTCCGTACGGGAGCAGGTCGCCGCGACGGCGTTGAACGGCCTCTCTTCGCCGGTCTTGCGGATGTAGGCCGTCAGGCTTCCGTCCGTTGCGAAGAGCTTGACGCCCTGGACATCCGAGGTCCCGAGCGCGACGCGTCCGGCGTCGTCGATCCCCGCTCCGCGGATGTGGCGGAAGTCGTTGTTCGGCTCGAGGTACGGGATCGAACGGACCTCCCCGAACGGGGGAACGTCCCGGCTCACCGAGGCGACGAGCGATTCCGCGGCAGGAGCGTTTTCTTTCATGGACGCATCGTCGCCCATCAGCGTGAACATCGCGTGGAAACCGTCCCGGACGGCTTCCGTCGTGATGGCGATCCGTCCGCTCATCGGGCGGAACACGTTTCCGACCTTTGCTTCGGCGGACCATTCGAGTTCGGCGGCGTCGAGATCGCCGAGCCGGACCTGAGAACGCGAGCTCCGGAAGTTGTGCGCGTCTTTAGAAAACGAGCGCTCGATGTCGGAGAGCAGTCCTTCGTATCCCGACTTCGGAACGCGCTCGAAGCCGAGCATGACGGCGATGAACGGGGAGAACGAGTCTTTCGATGGCTGTCTGCCCCTGATGAAGCCGGTCGAATTCCTTTCGAGCATCGGCGTCCAGTCGGCGGGGACGAGAACGGAGAAGGGCTCCGCCCAGCGTCGCACCATGGGGGCGTTCGCTTCCGCAGGTGTCCGGAGGAGAACGGCGGACGCGGAAATGATGAGAATGGCGATCGTCACGACGGGAATGCGTCTCGGATTCACGGATGTCACTCCTTTCGCCTCAACGGGGTTTTTCCGGGCAGAACCAGATGCCTGCCGGGAACGTCACGGAGAGGTTCTCGTAGCGGACGGGCTGCCCCGATTCGACGACGGGCACGTTCCGGCTGTCCAGGAAGTCGAGCGTATAGAACACGACGAGATCGAGAGAGAATGCGTCCTGACGGGCGGGAGTACGGACGACCCTGTGCCCCGCATCGTTCGGAAGGTCGGGCGACGACGGCGGGGAAACGGGACTGCCTGCCGTCGCGTCCCACGTCAGAGATGCGCTTCCCGACGGCCCTTCGATCTCCGGGCTCGACTGGAACCCCGTAGTGACGAACCACTTCCGGACAGTGAGTCGCGCGAAGACGCGTCCGTCCGGGGACGTGCCCGCGATTGCGAGCGGTACGAGCGGAACCCGCGGAATCGACAGCGTCACGGTCGCTACGACCGGCGTTCCTCGTCTCCTGTATCCGCTTCCGACGACGGCGCGGTTCAGGGGCGACGACGGATGCAGGCCGACACCTGCCATCCGGAGCGCGTCCATCGCCTGCTTCATCGTCTCGGGGTTCGCGGCGAGATGGGAGAGTCCGAGCTTCTTCAGCTCCGCGACGAGCTGTTTCTCGAGCTCCTTCCCGGCTTCCTGGACGCCCGAGGTCAGCTCCATGAGACGGTCCCACTCCGGAGTTCCCTTCCGGATCTCGCCTTCGAGCCCCGCGACGGACGCCGCGACGCGCATCGGAACGTGCGGCAGCGGCGCGTTCGGGTCGTTGCCGAGCGGCGATGCCGTCATCCAATAGCTCCGGTTCTCGAAGAACGGGACGATCCGGGCGGTTTGGGGCGCGATGAGCGCCTCGGACGGAAAGCTCGCGAGGGCAGGCTCTCCCTTCAGGACCGTCGTCATCCGGACGATGGCGTTCCGGTTCACGAGGTTTCCGGCGCCCGCCCCGCCTTTCGATGATCCGGGAAGAATCGTGTGCGTCGTTTCGCCGGGCTTCAGACGGACGTGGTAGAGCGGCGCCGGGGCAGCCGACGACGCGACGACGTCGAGATCGAATCCCTCGACGAGCGCCGGCTTCGTCGTCGCGACGGCCGGAAGCTTCCACTCGATCCTGAGCGACGGTCCGTCGAGCGGAGACGCGGGGTCGAGGGCGACCGTCCGGATGTCGTGCGGCCCCTCGAGAAGGATCACGTTGCCGGACGCGTATTCGCGAGCCCACCCGGACCCCGTCTGTCCCGTGTCGACGATGTAGAGGCGCGTCGGTCCGTCGAAGTCGAAGGCTCGCCGGATGCCGGTTGCGTCGGGGGTCACGACGGCCGCGTCCGTGGCGTTCGCGTTCCGGATGTAGAGCCGCCAGATCGGAAGAGCGTCGGGTAGGGAAAGAGTGTAGATCTCGGTGGTCGC
>CALFXN010000576.1 GCA_937957815.1 uncultured Synergistales bacterium | reverse complement strand
CCTGGCAGCTTCCGGTATCGCGCGGATCATTGGCGAAGAGCGGCGCGCGCTCGAACTGACGGATGAGGAGATCGCGGCCTGTGCGTCCCGATGCGCTGATATTTGCGAGCGGTAACAGGAACAAGTACGCCGAAATGGCGGAACTCCTCGCCCCCACGGGCCTGAAGATCCTTTTCGGAGGGGATGTCGCCTCCCTCGATGTCGAGGAGACGGGGTTCACGTATGCCGGGAACGCGCTTCTCAAGGCACGGGCCTGGGCGGAAAGGACGGGAATTCCCGCCGTCGCGGACGACAGCGGAGTCGAAGTCCGCGCCCTCGACTGGGCGCCCGGAATCTATTCCGCGCGGATGGCCGCGACCGATGTCCTCCGGAACGAATGGCTCCTCGGCCGTCTTTCCGAGCGCGAAGAAGAGACGCCGGGGGAACCTGACCGGAGGGCGCGCTACGTTGCGGCGCTCGCGCTCTGCGTTCCCGACGGGACCTTCACGCTGATCTGCGAAGGGACGTGCTGGGGACGGATCCTCCGGGAACCCAGAGGAGGAGGCGGCTTCGGGTACGATCCGCTCTTCGCTCCGGACGGGTACGAACGGAGCTTCGGAGAACTCGACAGAAGCGTGAAGCAGCGCATATCGCACCGGGCGATCGCTTCATTCCGGCTGGTGAATATGCTTTTGCTCCGGGGTATGCTACAATAACTATCCGTTTGAATTGTGTCCGAAATTTCTAGGAGGTGCGCACGGTGAAGATCGTTCTCGGACTGATCCATATCGTCCTTTGTATTGCCCTGTCGGGGGTCGTGTTGCTCCAGCAGCGGAAGCAGGGCGGGTTCGCCGGAATCTTCGGCGGAGGAACGCAGGCCGATATGGGCAACAATCAATGGCAGCGTTTCACGGGACTCACCAAGATCACGGTGATCCTCACGACCCTGTTCATGGTGACTTCCGTCATTCTCGTCCTCATGACAAAATAGGTGCTCCGATGACCTGCGGAAAGCTGCGGGGGATCGATACGCTGGATGACGTCCGCTCGATGCGCGTTCCGGGCGGACGGTTGTTTTCGGCGACGCACGAAGAAATCGTTGCAGGCTGCACGACGGATATCTACTTCGTCAAGACGCGCGATGTCCTCCGGCGGGCGGGAAAGCTGGATGCCAAAGTGGTCGCGGAGGTTTTCGCCCGGAAGAAGGGGCTCTTTGCGGGATTGCCCGAAGTTCTCCGGCTCCTCGACGGACGCGACGTCACCGTCGACTCCCTGAGCGAAGGAGATGCGTTCGATCCCCGCGAAGTCGTCATGCGCATCGCGGGACCGTACTCCGCCTTCGGGATGTACGAGACGGTTCTTCTGGGGATACTCGCGAGTTCCTGCGGATGGGCCACCGCGGCCCGGGAGTGCGTGGACGCCGCGGAAGGCAAACCGGTTCTCTGTTTCGGAGCGAGACACGTCCATCCGGCAATCGCGCCGGTCATGGAGAGAACCGCGGTCGCGGTCGGCAAATGCGCGGCGGCGAGCTGTATCCTCGGCGCGAAACTCGCCGGGACCGAACCTTCGGGAACGGTGCCGCACGCCGCGATTCTGATCATGGGAGATACGGTCGAGCTCGCGCGCGTTTACGACGAGGTCGTTCCGTCGGAAGAACCGAGAATCGTTCTCGTCGATACGTTCAAGGATGAAGCCGAAGAGAGTCTGCGCGTCGCGTTGGCCCTCGGCGACAGCCTTTCGGGAGTCCGGCTCGATACGCCCGGGGAACGGGGCGGCGTCACCGTCGATCTCGTCCGGGAGATCCGCTACCGACTCGATGCCGCAGGATTCCCCCATGTGCAGATCATCGTATCCGGCGGACTGAATCCGGATCGCATCCGCATCCTCTCCGCCGCGGGCGCG
>CALFXN010000575.1 GCA_937957815.1 uncultured Synergistales bacterium | reverse complement strand
ATCGATGCGCTGCTGAGGCGCAACCTGCAGATGGAAATCCGCCGCATCCAGCGGCATCTGGACGTCACGTGCCTCTACGTCACGCACGACCAGGGAGAGGCCCTCACGATGTCCGACCGGATCATGGTGATGAACGGGGGACGGGTCGAGCAGATCGGAACGCCCTTCGAGATTTACAGCGATCCCGCGACGCTTTTCGTGGCGGACTTCATCGGTCAGGCGAACGTCGTCCCGGCGCGCGTCGAGGCCGTGAACGACGGAACGCTCGCGCTGTCGATCGGCGGGCGCGTCTTCGACGTCCGCGCCGTGAAGGGCGGCTCCTTCGCCCGGGGGAACGCCGCCGCGCTCGTCGTGCGCCCCGACAACCTGACGCTTCGGGGCGAGGGGGAGGACGCGCCCTTCACCGGAACAGTGCGGACCCGGACGTTCCTCGGCGGCCGCATGGAGTACGAGATAGCGCTTTCGTCCGGCCGGACGATTCTGGCCTTCGACCCGTACCGGCCCGGGAAGCGGACCTGGAGCGAAGGCGAGACCGTCTCCGCGGCCTTCGACGCTTCCGTAGCCGTGGCGCTTCCGGATCCGGAGGGGAGATCGTCATGACGCCGCCCGCGTTCCGGACGCCGTGGGAGATCCAGAGCTTCCTGAACTCCATCCCCTACAATCCGAAGGAAGAATGCAAGTCCCCGAAACGGGTGTTCGAGGAACGGACCGCACACTGCTTCGAGGGCGCGCTCTTCGCGGCGTCGCGCCTTCGCGGGCTCGGCCATCCGCCGCTGCTGATGGACCTGCGGGCATGGAACGACGACGACCACGTGATCGCGCTCTTCAAATCGGACGGGTGCTGGGGGGCCGTCGCGAAATCGAACTTCACGACGCTGCGGTATCGGGAGCCCGTCTACCGGACGTTGCGGGAGCTGGCGATGTCCTACTTCGACTTCTACTTCAACACGATAGGGCAGAAGACGCTTCGCGCGTATTCCAGCCCGCTCAGACTCTCGCAGTTCGACGAGCGCGGGTGGGACGCGTCCGACGAGGATCTCGAATATATCGGTGACTGCTTCGCGAAGCTCGTCTATCGTCCGCTTCTTTCGGAGGCGCAGGCCGGAGCGCTGTCGACGGTGGACGAGGCGCTGCTTCACGCGGGGCTCCTCGGATCGAACCCTGCGGGACTCTACCGCCCCGAGGAATGACCTGAATTGGCAGACTTATCCACTGCTGTCCAACATAACCGTGAAGAGAAAACAGGATCCGATATAGCAACGGTTTGATAGTCTGGTTGACCTTCCCCGGAACCATCGGACACAAAAAGAGTCCGGGGAAGGTGACGCGCGTGCCGGAGTACTGGCCCTGAAGGAGCGATACGCGCGGGGCAAAAAGGCGCTGATAGGGAGCCGTGCGGGGGACGCGGTGGCCCGGATGCCCGTCGATGGCAAAGGCTATCGGGAGATTGCACAGGAGCTCTGCCTATCCGATAATATCGTGAAGTTCTACATGAAAGCGATCTTCCGAAATCTGGGGGGCCGTTCGCGGCGCAACCTGAAGGACACGTTGCAAAACCCGCGCACCTGAGGCCCGCGCGAGGCCTCTCCGGTTCCCTTCCATCCGGTTTCCCCCCCCAAACCACCCCAAAAGGGTGTATGGCGTTCAAACGGTGTCCTGTATCCTCGACGTGGATGCAGGACGCCGTTTTTTTATTTCGGCGGACTTTTACAAAATTTGTGTTGAAGCATGCGAAGAGGGGGGGGCGTGTCCTTTACCAAATCGATAACGCCGCTGAACGACTGGCGCCTGTTTATGGAAATGGAGACCGGCAGCGTGATCGCATAAACTGGACACGGCGCGATTCAGTCAGCTTCGGGACATGGCTCTTTTTCGTTCGGCCGCGACGGATGGAGACGTGGTGTCGTGGGGCGGCGGGTTGCTGACATTAACAGCGCGCGGACTGGTGGACGAGGGGTCGACTGGAACATCACCAAACAGAAGTTTCCGAATCTTCAGGGCGTGAAGGTGACGCTCGAGATGGCTTTACGCCGGGCATTTCGTCAAGGGGGAACGGGGCGTGACGGAAGGTGGCGCCTGAACATCAATCCGTGAAGGCCGCTCCGATCCCGGAGCCGAGGGGAATTCTGAGGATCTGAGAAGGGGGACGATGGTATGAGAAAATTATGGGTTCTGTGGACGGCGCTTGCGGTTCTGTCGATATCCGTGGCGTGCTGCGCGGCGGGGGAGGCCGGGGAAAGAGTCTCGTACAAGAAATATACGGACAAAAAGTTCGGGTTCTCCATAGATTATCCGGACTTCTTTACCGAGAGCGACGCGTACGTCGGCGAGGATGGAATGAGCACCTTCGAGGCGCGGACCGCCGGTGAAAACGGCGACGGGAAGCACCACGTCATCGTAAGCGGCGGAAAGAGGCCGAAGGGCGCGGACGGAAACTCTCTGCTGAAGGAAGCCACGGACATGAAGGAGGACAAGTTCGGGTACGTCAACGGCGTCGAGCCCCTGCCCGGCACGGTACGGAGCGGGGTGGACTTTTACGCGCTGGAGTACGCGACCGATCGCACTGGCGGAGTGTCGATCGTCCATCGATATTGTCTGGTGGGCAAGAAGACGACGGTGACGTACGAGTTGTGCTACCCCAGGGAGGAGGCGGAGCGTTTCTCGGAGATACAAAGACACATGGATGCGTCGCTGAAGGTCACGAACTGAGGGATGGCGGGAGCGGAGCGGGCGGTCCGATACAGCTTTTTATCGGGGGCAAGGCTATTTGTTCGTTTTGTTCTGGGATCTCAAACGGAAGGGGTCGTGATGTACGTTGAGAAGCACGAGGTTTCGCAGTCTGTTGCTCTGTGTGTGTGCGCTGGCGCTGCTGGCCGGTCAGGCATGGGCAGCCCAGGAGTCCTACAGGCTGAAGGATGGAAAGGTGTATCGGGTGGCCGCGGGCGGAAAGAAAAAACTGCTCGAGGAAGAGGAGCCGAAGCGGAACGCAACGGAAAAGGGCCTGTACTCATGGATACTGGTGGACCCGGAGCTGTCCGAAGGAATGAAGGGGTCGAAGAGCGGCATCTACTTCTTTTTCGGAGAGGACGAGAAGCCGGCGGGCTTTCTGCCTTTCGAAGGCGCGGCCTACTGCAACCTGGCCTTTGCCCCCAACGGGGATATGTTCCTCGTGAACTTCGGCGCGGATGCGGTGCAGGACATCATCCTGTACGCATTCGACGGCCTTGAGAAGAAAGCGGCATTCCGCGGTCTGGGGAACAACGCGTGGCTCGACCCCGTCCGGTTCGTCTTCACCCGCGACGACGCGGACAAGGGATCGAGGGGCAAGGGGTTCGATCAGCAGGAGGGGTGGCTCTCCGTCATGGTCTACGACACGGTGATCAAAAAGCTGATTCCGGTGAGAGAGGCAACGGAGACTCAGGACTATCTGCTGACCGGCGTGGATCACGACACGGGCAAACTGGAGATCCTGGAGCGCTCGGTGAAGGACACAAAGGACTGGAACGCCCCGGACAGGATCGAAGAAAAAGAACTCTCGATCCCCATTCCCGCCGCAGGCTAGAGAAAAGATCGGAGTGCGACGGAGATGAAAAAGAACGGCGTTTTTGCAGTCTGTATCCTTGCGTTGTTCTGCGCTTCCGCAGCATTGGCGGCCCCGGGCGAGAAACAGATCAAGGCGATGAGCCTTTTTCTGAGCAACTTCACCGAGCTGGGCTTCATGGAGGCAAGCTCGGAGGAGATGGCGAAGCCGGAGAACTACCCCGACCTCGTCCGGTTCGGCATCGGGCACAACTATATCAATAACTTCAAGAGCCGCATCGAGCGGAACAATGCGAAATCGCAGGAGCATGGAGACGTGCGCATCAAGGCACACTGGGTCGAGGAGTCCGTCCTGAAGTACTTCGGGCTGAAGATCACGGCGAATCGGTCCGTGGACCAATCCGACCCGCCGTACTTCTTCGACGCGGCGAAAAAAGCCTTCCACTTCCGGGCCGCCGACGGCGAGGCGGCGTGGTACGCCCGGGTCAAGCGTGCGGAGAGCCCGGAAAAGGGCGTGTGGAACCTGTCCGGGGAGATCTACAACGCGGACGATCCAAAGGAGCTTTGGGGCGATTTCGAGGCCGTGATCAGGGAATCCGACTGGAAAGGCAAGCCGTCCTACGTCCTTGTGAGCATCCGGTCGGAGATGAAATAGGGGGACGACGCCATGCGGATTTGGAGACAAAGAAAGGCTCTGATCCTGTTCGGGATCATCTGTATCGCCGTCGCCGCATCTGTGACGGCTTGCGGCGGCGAAGCGCGCGTTCCCGCTCCCGGGGCCTTCTCCGTCAGAGACGGGCGCGTGTTTCGGGACGGAACGGCGCTGGAATGCGAGGTCCATACCGTCCCCGCCGGGATCGATAACGGCATCGCCTTCTGGAGCGTTGTGGGAAGCGAGACGTCCGACGCCGTGAAGGAGGAGGAGACCGGGGTTCTGTTCTTCGGCCCGGCGGGCGCCGCAACGGGGTTCATCCCCCTGGAGAGCGAGAGTGAATACCAGGACCTGATCTGGAGTCCGGACGGCGGGCGTTGTGTCCTGGCGACCGGAGGGGCCCGACCCGACGTCTTCTTCACGCCGTACGGCGAGGGCATGGAGAAGGGGAAGGAACTCTCGGGACTGAACGGCTCGATCGCCTGGGCGGACCCGCATCGCTTTGTCTATACCCGGATCGACGACGTCCGCGAAGGCGCTTTTTCCCCCGGCCGTTCCTACGGATTCAAATTTTCGGCCGTGCTGTACGATGCGACTACTGCTTCGGAGACGGTCCTGAAGAAGGCGACCGACACGCGGAACTACATCTTCCTCTCGCTCTCCGGAGACAGGGTGACGATTATGGAGAACTCCGTCAAATCCGTCAAGGACTGGAGCAAAGAGAAAAAAATCGTCGAGAGGGAACTCTCCGTACCCATTCCAGCAGCCCGATGAGGCACGCGGCAGAGGTCTTTCGGAACGGAAGGTTTCCGGGAACGGCCGCAAGCACTTCCTGTCGGACGGACTCCAGCGGGCTCGCGTTTGAGCTCGGCAAAAAGGAAAGATCGGGAAGAGAGACGGCTTTCCTGTTGCCGGACCGACAGACACCAACGCTGTAAGGTGTACGCGAAAGGATGACATCGGAATGAAAAGATCGGTTGTCGCGGCCCTTTGCCTCATCGTGCTGCTCTCAACTTCGTCCGTATCGGCATCGACCCTGGACGCGCTTCCCGCGTGGAAGAATCCCCACATGGTCGTCCACGCGGAGAATCTTTCGTGGACGATGGCCCGACTTGGGAAGTCCTTTTTGCTGGATGCGCTGCTGGACGTGCGGCGCGAACGGGAGCCTCTCCTTCAATGGCTGGGAGCTTTTCCCGCGGAGTCCGTCTCGCTGGTTCGGGGTCTTTTGCTCGATGACGAGGACACGTTTCAGGGCGCGGTCCGTTTCGTTCCCTCGGCCCGAAAGGCACTGCTGGACCTGGACGATGCGGCGGCCACGGCGCGGCGAAGCGAAGACGCGAGTGAGAGCCTTTCCAGGGTCTTCTTCGATCTTCTGAACGTCCCGGAACCCCTGAGGGAGACGTGCGTCACCATCCGGCCGTCCGGGCCCGGGGATGGGGGAAAAACCTACGAGCTGGATATCGGCTTCGGGTTTTCCGACGCGAAGGAGAAGGTGACGGTTCATGTCTCGCTGGGTATGGACGGGAACGAACCGGTGCTTCTGATCGGATCCGACGGCGAGCACGTCGAACGGGCACGCGCCGCCCTGTCGGGCAGGGGAACGCGGTTGAAGGTGGTTCGGCGCGATACGCGGCACGGAAGTTTTGTGCAGTTGAACGACGACGCCGACGGACGCTTGATTCGGGACATTCTCGACGGTCTGTCGATCGAGACCCGGACGCCCGTGTTCGCGGAGCTGTCGCTCGGCCTCTCCGAAAGGGAGATCGGGGCAGCCCTGCGTCACAACGTCTTCGAGGCGCTTGTGGGGAGCGCGGCTCTTCCCGCTCCTGCCCTGTCCCCCGCCGGCCCGGGGCTGAAATCCGGCGGCGCTCCCTGGTTTTCGGGGCTCGTGAGCCTGGCGCTGTCTCCGGAGAACATTCTGGACCTGGCGGCGTTCGTCAGCGATTCGGATAGGGAGGAAACGCGGCTGCTCCTGCAGGAGCAGGGGCTCGACCCGTCGGATCTGGCGGCGGTCCTTCGCTCGTTCGGCGTCGTGCTGGGCGGTCGGTCGACGCTTCGAGGCGTGCCCATGCCGGGCGGATACGCCTTCCTGTCCGGGACGGCCGAAACAATGCGGGCGCTTTCGCCCCGTATCCGGGCGTTTGTGGAAAGTTCACTGGGCGACCTCTTCGATATCTCCGATCGCCCCGGATGGGATCTCTTCTGCACGGTAAACGCGGAGAAGGGCGATGAGCCGGTTGCGCCGATGGTTCTCGGCGTGAAGGACGGAACGTTGCTGATGGGCAGGCTCGAGCCGGAGGCTCTCGATGAAGCCGCGATGCCGGAGCCCGGGCGGCCGAAGGGGTCGGACAAGGAGGGGAAACGGTCCCTTCTGCGCGTCGCTCTGGACGTGGAGCGGGGCTGCGATCTGTTCATCCCGTTTTTGTCGGCGGCGTCTCCGGAGGCGCTCAAGGACCTTTTCGAGGCGCTGGATGTTGACGATCTGCCGGACTCCGGGGCGCTCTCCGGACTTCTCCGCGCGCTCGGAGCGCTTCAGGAGTTGCGCTCGGTCACGCTGAGCGCAACCGGATGGGACGGCGCGGACCTGACTGTCAGAACGGGCGACGTGGATTACAGGAAGGTGTGGGAGCTGACGCGACTGTCGCGAAAGCCCGCGATCGCCGGCGAATGAAGAGAGGAGGACGAATGATGCATTGGAGACGGGGGATTCCGGGTGCCCTTCTGTTCTGCTGCCTTGCTGTCCTGGCGCTGGATGCGTCTGTGGCGCAGGCGACGATGGATGATTTTTTGGCTGTGGCTTACACGCAGCCGAACTATCAGGGGGTCTCATGGACGATTGAGAAGGCTGGCCGGTACAACCTGCCATGGTTGTTCGACGCCAGAGCCGATGGTGCGCCGATGGTCTTTGCCCTGCCCAACGACAGCATCGCCTCGATTCGGGTGCGGCCGGGTTGTACGGTGACACTCTACGAGCATGGGACGTTCGAGGGGAAGAGCCGGATGCTGGAGGACGATACCCACGATCTGGGCGAGTGGGGCCGACGCGCTTCGTCGCTCGAGGCCGCAACGGGAGAGGCGGCTGCGGGCGAGATTGCAGCGTGGGTTCAGGCCGTAGGATGCGACGCGCGGCGCCGCACCGCCCCTGTCCGGGAGTTGAACGATACGGAGATCGCCGACGTTCTGGCCGGGTATGAGGAGGAGTTTCTCCTCTTGCGGGACGAGGGGGAGGGCAAATGGTACGGAAACACCACAGACGAACAGCGGGTGGAGGTCGGTGAGTTCCTCATCAGACTTTTCGGGGAACTGGGGTACGACGTCTCCGGCTGGACACCGAATTCCTTTGCCCAACAGATGAACAATTTCTACGACTGGCGCAAGGACCTGAGCATCTGGCGCACGGCGTGCCTCGTGCCCAACATCGACGCGGAAAAGTACGAGACGGTTTTCAACGAGCTCGAAGGGATCAAATAGAGATCGAAAGCCCACTCGCAAAACACGGGCTCTCCTGCGGCAGCAGACCGGGGAGTGAGTCGTGAGACAACTCGCTGAATTGACAGACCTGTCGCCGATTTGTACTATTGCTATAATGATGTCATACATTTTTCCTGAAGGGGAGGGGTTCGAGTGAATATCAACAAGGCCGTCGACAAGGCGTACGAGGCGATGGGGTTCAGGGAACTCGCCGCAGCTCCCGTCGGAGCGCTTTCCGGGGTGAGCGGGGAGGACGCGAAGAAGCTCGCGGGGCTGAAGGTGTCGACTATCGCGGATTTTGCGGCTCTCGACGGGACTAGATCGGAAGAGCACACGTCTGAACTCCAGTCACGTGGCCTTATCTC
>CALFXN010000574.1 GCA_937957815.1 uncultured Synergistales bacterium | reverse complement strand
AGATAAGGCCACGTGACTGGAGTTCAGACGTGTGCTCTTCCGATCTAGGAAGACCGTAACCATGGCGACGATAAAGGCAAGCAGCCTGACGAGCGGGATGTGGGCACCGAGGAAATCGAAGCTCACGCCTCCGTAGGGAACCCTGATCGTCCGATAGTCGGCCGACCAGAGAACGAGCATGAAATTCTCGAGAACCAACCGGACGGCGAAGGTGAGAATGAGCGTGAACACCATGCCGCCGCGGCTCAGGGGTTGCAGGATCCCTCTATAGATCATCGCCCCGAGGACGAAGAGCACCAGACCGGACAGGGGTATGCCGAGAAACGGATCGACGCCGAACGCGTTGAAGAGAACCATCGAAAGATACGAGCCGAGTATGACCATGGCCCCGTAGGCCAGGTTGATGATGCCGCTGATGCCCCACTGCAGGGAAAAGCCCGCGCCCATGAGCGCATAGACTCCTCCGAGAAGCAGTGCGTTACAGACAAGCTGCAGCTCCACCGGGAGCCACCCCCTTCACCGGGTATCCCGCACGTGTGCGGGTCGCCACGGACCGGTGCGAACGCCCGTGGCGGTCGAAAGCTGAAACTCGTACTCCGGGAATACGAGATCAATACTTCAGTTGCCTGCTCCCGGGCTTGACGAGCGCCAGTCCCTGCCGGCACAGGGGGCAGTCCGCCGGATCGAAGACCGGGAACGACACCTTGCACAGCGAGATCGGGGGCTCCTTGAGGACGAGCCGTTTCCCGGCGCTTCTGTCGACGATGCAGGCCGTGGCGAGCCACTCCGCCCCCTTCTCCTGAAGCAGGGTGCCGACCTCGAGAACGGAGCCGCCCGTCGTGATGACGTCCTCGACGACGACGGCACGCTTGCCCTCGAAGAACGGGAAACGCCGCAGCTTCATGTGATTGTCCTCCCGCTCGCAGAAGAGAAAGGGGACGTCGAGATACCGCGCCACTTCATGTCCGATGATGACGCCGCCCATCGCGGGCGACACCACGATATCGGGTTTGAACGCCTCGAGACGCCTTGCGATCTGCTCGCCCGTATAGGCCGCGTTCCGCGGATACCGAAGCAGGAGAGCGCACTGGAAGTAAAACGGACTGTGAAGCCCCGAGGTAAAAAGGAAGTGCCCTTCGAGAAGCGCTCCGCTCTCGCGGACGAGTTCCAGCGTCTTTTGCTCTACATCCTTTTCCGACATGAAAATCCCTCCCGTATGTCTTGTGCGATCTTCGCTATCATTTCGTTCCTGTCCGCCGCCCCGAGGATGGGTCGCCCGACGACGAGATAATCGGCGCCGGCGGCGATCGTCTCGCGCGGCGTTCCCGTCCGGGACTGGTCGTCGCCTCCCGTTTCGAAACGAACGCCCGGAACCACCGTTGCGATTCCGTATCCCGCTGCGGCGCGAACGACCGGAAGATCCGACGGCGAGCTCACGATCCCGTGCATTCCGGCATCTCTTGCGCACGAGGCGCGCCTCGCGAGCGCGTCGCTCATGGGGCACCCCGGATGAACCTCGCTCCATTCCCCTTCGTCGAGACTCGTGAGGACGGTCACGCCAAGCAGCATCATGTCGACGCCTTTCGCGTCCACGACGTCCCGCGCAGCACGCATCATCGAACGTCCGCCCGAACTGTGCAGCGTCAGAGCCCAGAGCCCCTCGCCGGCAAGGACATCGACGGCCATCCTGACGGTATTGGGGATGTCGTGCAGCTTGAGATCGAGGAAGACGCGATATCCGCGCCGCATGACATCACGGACGAAGGGCAAACCGCCGAGCGCGTAGAGCTGATGTCCGATCTTGATATGGGACAACGCGTCGCCGATTTCGTCCAGAACGCCAAGTGCCGAATCCGGCGTCGCGACATCGAGAGCGAGTATGAGCGGGACACGTTCCGTCATCTGTTCTCCTCCTCTTCAGCGGCCTCCGGGCCGCGCCATTCCCACGATCGAACCGACGTCGTCGAGACCGCGAGAGTCGAGATATTCCTCAATGCCGCGACAGATTGTTTCCGGGGTATCCATCGAACGGAAGATCGCGGCCCCGATCTCGACTGCCTGGGCGCCCGCCTGAAGCATGGCGATGGCGTCATCCGGCGTCGTAACGCCGCCGCATCCGATTATCGGGATTCTGGCATACCCTGCGATCTCCCAAACCAATCGGAGCGCGAGCGGAAATATGGCCGGACCCGAAAGACCGGCAAACACCCTCCGGAAAACCGGCGTTGCCCGCTCGACGTCGATCGCCATACCGAGCCATGTGTTCGCGACGACCAGTGCATCCGCCCCGGCGTCTTCGACAGCTTTCACGATGTCGCGGGGTTCGCGCATCTGCGGCGTCAGCTTGACCCAGAGAGGACCCTGCCAGGACTCGCGGGCGGCTTCGACCGCACGCGACGCGCCGTCGGCGGAAACCCCCCAGCTCATGCCGCCACATGCGACGTTCGGACACGAGATATTGAGCTCGATGCCCGGGATGTCCTCGCGATGGTCGGATAGAAGCCCGAGCGTATGCTTTACCTCGTCTTCCGTCTCCATGGCGACATTGACGAGAAATGGTATTCCACTTTTCGATATCATCGGAAGATACCGGTCGAGAAAGACATCGACGCCGCAGTTCTGCAACCCGATGCTGTTGAGGACGCCGCATGGCGTTTCCCAGACGCGGATCCCCTCGTTGCCCGAACGCGGTCGGGCCGTCACGGCCTTCGTACAGACGCCGCCGACGCCGGAAAGCGTCTCCCGATCCCAGAGCCACGGATCGAACGGCCAGACCCCCGAGCAAATCAGAACCGGCGACGAAAGCCGGACGCCTCCGACGATTCTCTCAATCCTCGTCCCGAGGGACATCCCACTCAACCTCCCCCGCTCGGAAAACCGGGCCGTCGACACAAACACGCTTCCTGCCGTTCCGGGTCGGAACGGCGCACCCGAGACACCCTCCCATGCCGCATGCCATCCGTTGCTCCATGCTCACCAGGATATCTCCCGCCCTGTCCGGGTACTTTTTCACCAGCGCAGCGAGCATTCCTCTCGGGCCGCACGCCCAGACATCCGTATCCCGCGGAAGGACATCGGGCAAGCCGTCGAGCGCGGTTCCTGATCTTCCGAAGTGTCCGTCCTGGGAGAACACCGCGAGCGACGGAATCTCGCCGCTCATCGCATCGGCGAACGCCTGCCACGAAACGTCGGGAACTCCGAGGATGATACCTGCCCTCAGTCCGGCGGGCGTTCCGCGATATGCCGCAAGAATCGACGCGAAACCGGTTGTTCCCGCGACGAAGATCCGTTTTCTGCCGGAATCCATCGGGAATCCGTTCCCAACCGGTCCGCGGATGGAAAGTACCGTTCCGGCCTGAAGCAGCGAGAGCTCCCGCGTCATTCGTCCGACGATGCGGAAGAGAAGACGAATGCGCCCAGGTTCACTCTCCGCGATGGCGAGAGGCCGTCCGAGAAGGGGGTCCATCCGGTCGGGAAAGCGAAGCAGCACAAACTGCCCGGGGATGACGTCGCCCTCGAAGTCCCACTCGAGACGAATGGAGAAGAGACGTTCGTCATATCCCAGAATCGAAAGGACGGCACCACGACGATCCGCAATCGATTCGCTATGCATTCGCATCACTCCGGTCCGAAATGATCACGCGGTCCTGTCCGTCGATCTCCGTGACCTGGACATCCACGGACTCGCTCCGCGATGTCGGAATGCTCTTCCCTATATAGTCCGGCTGGATCGGAAGTTCGCGATGCCCGCGGTCGATCAGGATCACGAGCTGCACGATCTCCGGACGTCCGAGATCCATGATCGCATCGAGCGCCGCCCGCGCCGTCCGCCCAGTATACAGGACGTCGTCGACGAGAATGACGCGCTTCCCCGTCAGGTCAGCAGGGATCGATGTGCTGTGAAGGACGGGCTGATCGCGGAGCATCGCGATATCATCCCGGTAGAGCGTGATGTCGAGTTCCCCCGTCGGAACCCTGGCTTTTTCCGTCTGTCGGAAAATATCGCGAAGCCTGTGGGCAAGCGTCACTCCGCGACGCTGTACTCCGAGCAGGACCACGTCCGAAAGCCCCTTGTTTCTCTCGACGATCTCGATCGCAATCCTTCGGAGGACGCGCTCCATATCGTCGGCTTCCATAATGACCGCCTTCTCGTGGACCGTCACACGACATCCCCTCCGAACAAAAAAACGGCCGGCCCGACAGAGGGCGTGGCCGTTCGACCATCGCGACGAATACGAAGGGAAAGCTTCTCGCGGATGACGCTTTTCATTGCCGCTCTCTCCCTCCCGGAATCTCACGCGGACGAGTGTACCATGGAGAGCATTTTTATGCAAGCGGTTGCATTATCCTGCGACAACGGGACCTGTCCTTCCCGGGTACGCAAGAAGCCCCTGCCGGAGGACATCCATCGCACGGATAAGGTCTTCGTTCTTCAGGACGTACGCCAGCCGGACTTCGTCCTTTCCGAGTCCGGGGGTCGCGTAGAATCCCTCGGCCGGCGCCGCCATAACCGTCTCGCCGTTGACGTCGAACTCCCGCAACATCCAGATGATGAAACGCTCCGCGTCATCCACGGGGAGTTTCACAACCGCATAGAACGCTCCCTTCGGCTCTTCGCAGACGACCCCCGGCATCGACTTCAGCGCATGGTACATCGTGTCCCTGCGCCGCTGGTATTCCGTCCGGACGTCGTCGAGATAGCCCTGTGGCGTTCCGTACAGTGCAACGGCCCCTATCTGGTCCATGGTCGGCGCGCTTGTCCGACCCTGGCACAGCTTCAGGACCTGATGCACGAACTCCGCGTTTCGGCTGATCAGACAGCCTACGCGGGCTCCGCAGGCGCTGTACCTCTTCGAGATGGAGTCCATGATCACGACACGGTCCCCGATCTCTTCGAACGAGGCGAAGCTGCGGTACGGAACCCCGTCATACACGAACTCCCTGTAGACCTCATCGGCGACGATGAAAAAATCGTGCTTTGCCGCGAGCTCCGCGACCATCTCCATCTCTTCGCGCGTGTAGATCGTCCCCGTCGGATTTCCTGGATGACAGAGCACGATCGCCTTTGTCCGGGGCGTGATCTTCGCTTCGATCGCCTGCGCCGGTGGAAGGTGAAACCCCTCCTCGGCCCTCGTCGTGATCGGAACGATCCGCGCACTCACCGACTCCGCGAACGGGTTGTAATTCGCGTAGAACGGCTCGGGGATGAGGATTTCGTCACCGGGATCGCACATCGCCGTAAACGCGAAGACGATCGCCTCACTCGCGCCGTCCGTTACGAGGATGTGGCGTCGTTCGAGCTCGACGTCATACTTTCTGTAATATCCCCTGATCGCATCGATGAGCTCGGGGATCCCTTCAGACGGGGCGTACGCCAGGACGCTGCTCCGGAAATCGCGGAGCGCCTCGAAGAATGAGGGAGGCGTGACGATATCGGGCTGCCCGATGTTCAGATGGTAGACCTTCCGGCCCTTGCGTTTCGCCTCTTCCGCGTATGGAATCAGGCGGCGGATCGGAGAGGCCTGCATATTCAGGATACGCTGTGAAAACTCCATTTCCGGGAACCTCCTCAGGTCGACGTGGTCCGACGTGCCGCGCGGAATCCTGCCGTATCACGTGCGGCACGTTGCGTTACAAAAAGGCGGCAGCCCGGAACCGGACCGCCGCCGGGACACATATGACGTCTTCTAGTCGAACTCCCTGAGCATATGGGCGAAATCCTCTTCCTTGCCCTTCAGGATATGATACACGTGGTCGTCCGTCGGGAACTTCCCCGTCTTGACGTCCTGGACATATTCCTTGAAGGCGTTGACCTCGATTTCCGCCACGTTCGCGTACTTCTTGACGAACTTCGGCGTGAACGCCTGGAACAGCCCGAGCATGTCACCGCAGATCAGGAGCTGACCGTCGCACGGCAACCCCGCTCCGATCGAATAGACTGGAATCGTGAGCTTCTTCGAGATATATTCGGTCAGCTCCGGGGGAACCGCTTCGAGAAGGAGTGCGAATGCCCCGGCCTTCTGGATTGCGATCGCGTCGTGGATCAGCTCGCGCGCGCTATCTGGATCGCGTCCCTGTGCCTTGAACCCGCCGAGCTGCCCGGAACTCTGCGGCGTCAACCCGATGTGCCCCATGACGAGGACGCCGGCGTTGGCAATCGCCTCGATCCGGGAAAGAACCCGTCTGCCGCCCTCGAGTTTCACGGCGTCGGAATCGGCCTCCTTGAGGAAGCGGCCCGCGTTGTACACCGCATCCTCGTCGGAGATCTGATAGGACATGAACGGCATGTCCCCGACGACGAAAGTATTCGGAGCTCCGCGCCGGACAGCCTTGCAATGGCTGATGCAGTCTTCCATCGTGACGGGAATGGTCCCCTGATAGCCGAGGACGACCATTCCGAGAGAGTCCCCGACAAGGATCATATCCATCTCGGCCGCTTCCGCGAAGGTCGCCATGGGGTAGTCGTACGCCGTAACCCAGGCTACCTTGTCTCCATTCTTCTTCATCTCGACGAAGTCCAACCGCGTTTTCTTCTTCGCCACGTCCGTCCCTCCCCTTTCGGGTCGTATTTTGGTTCCGTCCGAAGTGTTTTCTTTCTTCAGGACATTCCGCATGAACACCTTAGCACCTGTTTTTTCGGAACACAAGGAGCGAATGTTGTACTCGCGCATCGGGAGTTGTATCATGACCGCACAGATTATACGCAATTCTCGCGCAAATGCCAGATTGCAAAGGGAGGCGATCGTTGCCGCGACATTGGATCGTTCGCAGGTGCAGCTTTCTTTGATTCGGCATAAGTCCACAAATCGTTTCAGGAGGGTGATATCATGAGAAAAGTTCTGTTCGCCGTCGTCACGGCCCTGTTCCTGGTTCTTTCCCTCGGAAGCGCCTTCGCGGCCGACAAGATCGTCCTCCGGATAGGGCATACGATCGCTCCGGACTCTCATTACCAGAAGGGGCTCGAACACTTCGCGACGCTTCTGAAGGAAAAATCCGGGGAACAGATCGAGATGCAGATCTTCCACTCGTCGCAACTGGGATCCGAGCGGGACGTCATCGAAGGAGTTTCGATGGGAACGATCGAAATGACGCTGGTTTCCTCCGCTCCGCTCGCGAATTTCACGAACAGCTTCCTCGTCTTCGACCTCCCGTTCATCATCGTGGACCGGGAAAAGGCATACGCTTGGATGGACGGCCCGCAGGGGCGGAAGATTCTCGACTCGCTGGCTCCGAAAAACATCATCGGACTCGGAATCTGGGAAAACGGATTCCGGATGCTCACGAACTCGCAGAAACCTGTCGCCACTCCTGAGGATCTGAAAGGTCTCAAGATCCGCCTTATGGAAAACCCGATCCACGTCGGACCGTTCAAAACGCTCGGCGCCTATCCGACTCCGATGCCGTTCGGCGAGCTCTTCACCGCTCTGCAGCAGAAGATCGTCGACGGTCAGGAGAATCCGCTCGTCATCATCTATACGTCGAAATTCTACGAGGTCCAGAAGCACCTCGCCTTGACCGGACACTTCTACGCCCCGGCGATTCTGCTTGTCAACAAGGATTTCTGGGAGAAGAAACTCTCCGACGAACAGCGGAAAATCTTCCAGGAGTGCGAACTGGCGTCCCGAAAGTGGGAGCGACAGTATTGCATCGACATGGAAAAGCGCCTCGTGGACGACCTCAAGACAAAGGGGATGCAGGTCACCGTCCCCGACAAGGCAAAATGGGCTGAAGCCGTCCAGCCGGTCTACAAGGAGTTCGAGGGAAAGGTCGGAAAGGAAATTATCCAGGATCTGATCAACGCCCAGAAATAGTTCGACTCACCGGACGCTGCGGCGGGCATCGTGCTCCGCCGCTTTTCCATACTCTTTTCCGGATTGGGGGAGCACATATGCGTTATTTTGTCGACCATTTCGAGGAGTATGCGCTGCTCTTCCTGTTCCCTGCGATGGTTCTCGTCGTTTTCACCGCGACGCTGGCGCGGTATTTCAACCTCTTTCCGATGTTCTGGGGGGAGGAACTCGCGCGCTACATCAT
>CALFXN010000573.1 GCA_937957815.1 uncultured Synergistales bacterium | reverse complement strand
CCGCAAACAATATGTCGCTCCCATCCAGCTTCCATACATAAAGGACCCGATCTCCTTCTGGAGCCCTTTTCATCACGTGGCCGGCGTCGCGGTACCGGCATTCCGGATCGGGGTCGAAATGGCCTCCCAGATCTTCAGGGCCCGGACGGCGCCTGCGCGCGGATACCGGTGAACGATCTGGTAACAGACTCGTTCGGGGGGCGGGGATGAGAGGCGCTGGAAGACATATCCCTGTGCCTCGAGAATGGGGCGCGCCGATGACGGCACGATCGCCCACTGTCCTTTCGACTCGAGAAGGAGCCGTATGAGTCCGATCGTGTCGAGCTGAACGTCGGGGGAGATCATTGGATTCCAGTGACGGTCATGCCACAGTTGATATTTTGGTCCCCAGTTGATGCAGAGTTCTTCCCTCGGATCCAGTTCGGAAGGGGAGACGAGCGGCGGCAAGCTGGCCTGCCGAGCGCGGATGACGAGCATGTCTTCCTTCCAGAAAGGGGTAACGCGCAGGTATTGCGACCGCCGTTCCTGAAGAACGAATCCGATGTCGAGTTCGCGTCTTTCGACCAGATCGTAAATCTGTCCGGATTGGTGCGTTCCTATATTGAGTTGGACCGGGGGCGAATGGCGCCGCATCGCCTTGTACATTTCGCTGAGCAGGAAGATATTGATGCTGTCGACGCAACCGATCTTGAGAGATCCACCCTGAAATGTCTCCCCGGATAAGCCCTGAAGCAACGACTGCATATTTTCCGCAACGAGGAAGAACGATTCTCCCGCTGGCGTGAGGCGTATCGTCCGTCCGCCTTTCCTGCGGTCGATGAGGACATAGCCGATTTCGTCCTCGAGTTTTTTCAGCCTCTGGCTTACCGACGATTGCGTGATGTTGAGCATCCGCGCCGCGCTGTTGATGCTTCCCCCCGCGACGACGGCGAGAAACGTTTCGATTCCTCTGTTCAGCATTTTCGCTGCCACAACCTATCTAGGAAAATAATATTAAATATGCAAAATTATTGTTTTACTTTTATACGACTGCCCGGTACTCTTGATCCGGCGGCGCCTATGCATGTGCATTGTAAGGTGATGCGACCGTCAATGCAAAGGAGGAGGAATCGCGAATGTATCGCATCAATCGTCGCGTGTCTCCGATCGCTTCGGAAGTTATCGAGGGCTTTCGCGAGATCGCCGTTCCGACGATCGGGGACGCTCAGGGGAGGTTCGGATGCATGTCGTACGCCATCAAACCCCTGAGTCCCGAAATGCGTCTTGTCGGCAACGCAGTCACGGTCCAGACATACAGGGCCGACAACCTTCTCCTCCACGTGGCGCTTCAAATGGCCTGCGATGGCGATATTCTCGTCGTGGATGCCGGAGGGATCCACGACACGGGGCTGTGGGGCGGTCTCATGACGCGAATGGCCATGCACAGGAAACTCGGCGGACTCGTCATCGACGGAGGGGTTCGAGACAGCCGCGAACTCGTGAAACTGGGTTTTCCCGTCTTCGCGCGGGCAATTTCGCCCCAGGGAGGATTCAAGGTGTCCCCCGGATCGGTAAATATTCCGATAGCGTGCGGAGGTACCGCCGTGCATCCCGGCGACCTGATAGCCGCCGACGCGGATGGCGTCGTCGTCGTTCCGTCGGCCGACGCGCCGGCGACTCTTGCGGCGTCACGGGCGATTCTCGCGAAGGAAGAAGATTTCGTCGCCCGTATGGGTCGGGGAGAATCGCTGTTCGATCTTCTCGGACTCGGAGAAAGCCTGGGAAAACTGGGACTGAAGATCCCCGAATAGGAGGCGGTGTCGTGCCGGAAGTGTCGAAGAGAATCGGAGCGCTCGAAGAATCGGGAACGGTCGCGATTTCGGACCGCGCGAGACAGATGCAGCAGGAGGGAATCGACGTCATCAATCTCGGCGGCGGAGATCCCGACTTCGTGACGCCGCATCATATCGTCGACGCGGCGTTTCGCGCGATTTCGGAAGGCCAGACGCATTACGTCGCGAGCAAGGGCGTTCCCGGGATGCGTCGGGCCGTGGCGGCGAAATTCCGCGACGAAAACGGAATCGTCTACGACCCGGATAGGGAGATTCTCGTCACAGCAAGCGGCAAGGCGGCTCTGTTCATGGCGATCGAGGCGATGCTCGACCCCGGGGACGAGATGATCGTTCTGGAACCGGCCTGGGTGAGTTACAAACCCCTCATATCGCTCGTCGGCGCGACTCCAGTCGGTGTGGGGCTTGCCCCTGCCGATTCCTTCAGAATCACGCGCGAGGTTCTCGAAAAGAAGGTATCCCGAAGAACGAAAGCGATTCTCGTCAACTCTCCGAACAACCCCACAGGACGCGTCCTGAGTGCCGAAGAGGCCGAGGTGGTTCGCTCCTTTGCCGTCGACAGGAATCTCTGGGTTCTCAGCGACGAGATCTACGAAAAGATCCGCTACGACGGAAGACGACACATCAGTCTCGCGTCGCTGCCTGGAATGCGGGATCGCACCGCGACGGTGAACGGAATGTCGAAGTCGCACGCGATGACGGGGTGGCGCCTCGGCTATCTCGGGGCGCCGGCCGATCTGTACGCACAGATCCTGAAGGTTCAGCAGCACGTCCTGACCTGTGCGGCGTCGTTTGTCCAATTCGCCGGAACCGCCGCGCTCGAAGGACCGCAGGACTGCATCGCTGGAATGGTCGCCGAATACGATTCCCGCCGACGCAGGATTGCGGGAATGTTGAACCGGATCCCGGGTTTCCGGTGCCCAGAGCCCGAGGGGGCGTTCTATTTCTTCCCGGAGGTGGAGTTCCGCGGAATGGATTCCTAT
>CALFXN010000572.1 GCA_937957815.1 uncultured Synergistales bacterium | reverse complement strand
GCACGAACGCGCCCCTTCGCGCGCTGCGCGGCACATGGATCCTCCCCGGCGACACGCGCCCGGATCGGAACGAAATCGTCGATCCCGGCCTCGGCCGCGGCGGAAGCGTCGGTCGCCTCATCGGCCGAATCGACCAGAATCGTCCGGACGCCCCACCGGCGGAGCGACCTCATCGGCTCCAGAACGCTCTCGCGCAGCGCGCGCCGCAGGTGGACCGCGCCCAGAACCTCGGTTCCGTCGGTGACGAGAAGCGGAACGCCTCCCGACCGCACGATATCGTCCACGACATGGCGCACTGCGCGCGGAATCTCCTCTTCCGCGTCTTCCAGGGAACGAAAGACCTCCCCGGGCGTCCCCTTTCCGAATCGGCCGCCTTCGGCCTCGTTCCGGACGCAATCGTCCTCTCCGGATTCCGCGAGGCGCCTCGAACACGCGAGAATCGCCTTTCCGAAGGGCGTCTCGTCGTCAAGGGACGCGCATCTGGCCGCCCGGAGCAGAACCTCGACATCGATCTTCGGCGCAGGAATGAACTCCTCCACCCGCAGCGCCGACTTGAAAACCGAAGAAAGCCCTTCGAGGACCACCGTATCGACCTTCGCGGACTTTTCGAGCGCGTCGCGCGATACCGGAACGATTCCCCTCGCGGCAAGCTCGCGCCTCCAGCAGAGCCGGACAAACGGCAGGATGCCGAGTGTCGTCGGAATCAGGCACGCGACGAGCGCGAGCAGCCGAACGGCCGTCACCCCGCCCGCTCCGTGCGGCGCCCCGGTCAGGGCGAACGCCGCGAACGTCAGCATCAGTGCGATCGACACGAACGAAACGAGAAAGAGCAGGACGCTCCGGACGATATCGTCCGGATGGTCGTCCGGCTCCGGCAGTCGCGAACTCCAGGGGCGGGGCGAATCGACGCGGCCGGCGGACAGGCACACGGCGACGAGAAGACACAGCATTCCCGCCGGATACCCCGCGAACGACGCGCCTTCGCCCGTATCGCACCCGAAGAGGGCGCACCCCCACGCGCTCGCCAGCAGGACGGCCGCGACGCAGATCGCCGGAAAAACCGGAATCGCCGACGCGGTCCGTACAAACGCATCCCGAAACGACGCATGTCGCAGACCGGAAGGAAATTCCTCTTCGAAAAACGTCTCTTCATGAACCATATGAATCACACCTCCCGGGTATCCGGAAACAGGATACCGTTTCCGCCGTCAAGGCAGGAGCAAGGATGAGCCGCGAACGCTCAAAAAATCGTCAAAACGGACGGAGGACGTACGATTCATCCGATTCGCTTGACGTTCCGGCCATTTGTGACTATTCTTATGAAAATCTGATGCGGGGGAGCTCGCGCGAACGCGGGCTGAGAGGATGGCGCGGCGCCGTCGACCCTTGAACCTGATCCGGGTAATGCCGGCGGAGGGAAGGATCGCAGTATCGTTGACGGAGGGCCGTCCTCGCCGGCAGGCAGGGACGGCTTTTTTCGTATCCCTCGCCGGCCCGCGCCCCCGAAACAACCGGAGGTGCGTTCACATGAGGGCATTCGATCTGTCGGTCTACCTGCTCACCCACCCCGTCGACGACCTGCTCGACAGGGTGCGCGATTCGATCGCCGGAGGCGCGACGCTGATCCAGTACCGCGACAAGGTCCACGGAGACCGCGAGTTTCTGGACACGGGCAGGCGCGTTCGCGACATCGCCCGCGCGGCCTCGATTCCGTTCATCGTCAACGACCGCGTCGACCTCGCGCTCGCGCTCGACGCGGACGGCGTCCATCTCGGACAGGAAGACATCGAGGCCGGACGCGCCCGCGCGCTCATCGGGCCGGACAGGATCCTCGGGATATCGACGAGCTCCGTCGACGAGGCGAGGAGGGCCATCGCGGCCGGGGCGAACTATCTCGGCGTCGGCGACGTCTTCGGCACCGCGACGAAGAACAAGGAAGAAGGGCCCATCGGCGTCGAAGGTCTCCGCGAGATCGCCCGGGCCGTCGCGATCCCTATCGTGGCGATCGGCGGCGTGACGCTCGAAAACGCGCCCCTCGCGATCCGCGCGGGCGCCTCGGGCGTCTCCGTGATTTCGGCGATTCTGTTCGCCCCCGATTCCCGCACGGCGACGGAGGGCCTGGCTCGAGCCGTCCGGACGGCGTTCGCGGAACGGGCGTGCCGGCAATGATCCCGTCCGGCGCCGACGCCCTCCGGGAGGCGGCCGCGCGCGCCCTTTCGGCGCTCCACGCGACGCACCCGTGCATCAACCACATCACGAACTTCGTCGTGATGAACGACACCGCGAACATCACGATCATGACAGGAGCCCGCCCAGTAATGGGGCACGCGCTCGAGGAGGCCGGTCTCTTCGCGACCGACGCCCTCGTGATCAACGCGGGCAACGCGACCTTCACGGACTGGAACGAGGCCATGATCCGATGCAGTCACGAGGCGTACGGTCGAAACCGCCCCGTCGTTCTCGACCCCGTCGGAATCGGCGCCAACGAGGTGCGGACGCGCATGATCCGGAGAATCCTCGCCGAGGGACACGTCGATATCATCCGCGGCAACCAGGGGGAGATCGGCGCTCTCTCGGGCCTCGGAGGACGGGTCCGGGGCGTCGACGCGATCGTCGGACTCGACGATTCGGCGAAAGCCGTCGCGGCCCTCGCGCTTTCGACCGGCGCGGTCTGCGCCGTCGGCGGCGAGTCCGATTACGTCTCCGACGGGCGACGGACGGCGCGCATCCGCTCGGGGCACCGGTACCTGACGATGCTCACGGGAACGGGATGCATGGCGACATCGGTCATCGCGGCCTTCGCGGCCGTCGAGCGGGACTATTTCGCCGCCGCCTGCGCGGCCCTCGGGATGTACCGCCTCGCGGCGGAGCGTGCCGGTCGCGCGGCGGGGGGCCCCGGAACGTTCCGCGCGCTGCTTCTCGACGAAATGGCAAACATGGCGCCGGACGACCTCGGCGAAAACCTTCCCGCGGAGATGGTCGCATGAAACTCCACGAGATCGGGGAATTCGGCCTGATCGACCGGCTCGCCGCGATCCTGCCGCAGGACGGAAAGCGAGTCGTTCTCGCCGTCGGCGACGACTGCGCCGTCCTCGACATGGGCTCCCCGTCGGACCCCGGGCGCGGGTACTGGGTGTGGACCACCGACGCGTCGATCGAGAACCGGCACTACCTGCCCTGGCTCGCCACGCCCGAACAGATCGGATACAAGGTCATGATCACGAACCTGAGCGACGTCGCGTCGATGGGTGCAAGCCCGCGCTTCGCGACCGTGTCGCTCTCCGCGCCCGCCGACGGGTCGGTCGAATGGACGGAGGGGCTCTACCGGGGTCTCGCGGCCGCGGCCGCCGCGAACGGAACCGTCATCGTCGGCGGCAACACGACGCGGTCGCCGATAGGGTTTTCAGTCGATGTCGGGCTTCTCGGCGAGGTCGAACGCGACCGGCTGATGCTCCGCAGCGGCGCGCGTCCCGGCGACGCCCTGCTCGTCACGGACACGGTCGGCGACGCCTACTGCGGCCTCGAGTGCGTTTTCAAACCGCAGATACCGGTGCCGCAGGAGGCGCGCGATCACCTGATCCACCGGTACATCGCCCCGGCTTCGCGCGTCCGCGAGGGACGCGTCATCTCGGGCTCCCTCCTCGCGACCGCGATGATGGACGTCAGCGACGGTCTCGCGGGAGACGTCGCGCACATCTGCGAACGCAGCCGCGTCGGCGTAGAGATCGACGTCCGCGCGTTGCCCCTGTCGTCCGAAGTCCGCGCGTTCGCTTCGGCCGCGCGCGACGCGGGAATTTCACCGTTCCCCGCGTGGCGCTACGCGCTCGTCGGCGGCGACGACTACGGACTCCTGCTCACCTGCCCCGAACGCGAGGCGAAAGCGCTCGCGCGCCTCGTCGCCGACGAAACGGGAACGACGCTCACCCGTATCGGAACGGTCACGCCGCCGGAGAAGGGGCAAACGCTCGTCCTCGACGACGGCCGGACCGCTCCGCTCGACCTCGGGAGCTGGCAGCATTTCGGCATGGAGTGACCCGGGAACGTCCCAGAACGTAAACGCCTCCGGACGGGCAGCCTGTTCCCGCCGGAGGCGTGCTGCACAATAGCGAAAGCCGTATTCCCCTCCGCTATCCGAGCCCCAGAAGAAAAAACGATTGTTCCGACGCGACCGCCAGGAGGCGAAACCCTTCGGGGACGCGGCGTTCGGACAAGGATATCCGCTGTCAGGCATGAACGCAAGAGTAAGTATGATGACGGAAGTTCCTGGGGCCGCCTCCGAGAAGTTCGTCCTTTCAGCAGAAAGGAACGCGCTTCCGTGGCATAACCGCACCCCAGTGGCTTTCATGGGAGTAATATCCGAAATCCCATACTCCGCCGACCAACTGGAAACCGCAGACGCCGATCAATTCTCCGGTATTGTAACGTCCGTGAAGGGATATCGGACACACGGAAGTCGCCCAAGCGATGCGTGAATTTTCTCACAAATCGACGTCACGACACCACCCCTCCTATGGGACACAGATCGGAACAACGCCCATTCGCGATATGTGATATAACGAACCGGGAGGTGTTCGCATGGCAGACGAGGACATCCGATGGATGCAGCGGTGCGCGCATTTCGAGAAGGCGCTGTCGCAGCTCGTGGCGGCCGTCGATCTTTCGCGGACGCGACAGCTCTCGAAGCTCGAAGAGCAGGGGCTGATCCAGGCGTTCGAGTATACGCACGAGCTTGCGTGGAAGACATTGAAGGATTTTCTGGAATCCCGCGGCGTCGGAGACCTGTACGGTTCGAAGGATACGACGCGGGAGGCGTTCCGGACGGGGCTGATCGAAAACGGCGACGCCTGGATGGATATGATCGCGAGCCGCAACCTGACGTCGCACACCTATAACGAGGACACTGCGGCCCACATTGTCGCCGCGATCACCGGTTCGTACGCCACGGAGTTCGGGGCGCTCCGGAATAAACTCGAGGACCTTCGGCGGGAAAAACAATGACGTTCGGCCTGAGCGACGCTACGATCGAAAAAATCCGTTCGGTCTTCGCGCGCCACCCACAGGTGGAGAAGGTCGTTCTCTACGGTTCGCGCGCGAAGGGAACGTTTCGGAACGGCTCGGATATCGACCTTACGCTGTTCGGCGACGACCTGACGTACGAAATGCTCTGCCGGATCAGCCGGGAACTCGACGATCTGCTTCTCCCCCATTCGTTCGACCTTTCCCTGTTCGCGCACATACGCGACGCCGACGTCGTCGACCACATCCGGCGCGTCGGCGTCGCGTTCTACGAGAAGACCGATCCCTTCGGAGGTGCGAAAAGCGACGGCGGCAGGCGCTGATCCGGTTTTCGGGGTCCATGCTGCGCCAGCCGCCGCCGGCACGTCAGCAATACTCCGATAGAAAGACGGGGTGGTCTCTTTCCGAGAAGGAGATGAGATGCCGCGTGAGGTAGTGAAGAACGACACAGACGTAGGCTTCGTGTGGAACAAGGAACGGCAGGAATATATACCGACAAGAGCATTCGTGACGGTCTGTTCCAGATGGGGAGTCCACGCATTTCCCGATTATCCACGGAGAGCGAGGTGAGCTGGAATGTCCTTGACGGTTGGCCTGCTTACGAAGTCGAAATCGTACGAGGCGATTCCGAACATCCAAAAGGCAGGAAAATCGTTTTCATCGATTCGGAGATCGAGTCTGCTGAAGAACTTGAACCGACCAGCGAGCAACACGATGTAGAAGCCACTATTCGAAGCCGACCCATCCTCGGGTGGGCGGTTTTTTTTACGGGCTTCTCTCAGCCGAGGATGGACGTAGGTTTATCGTGACAAGAGACGGATTCCGGAAAACACCTCGTCGTCGCTTTTTGCGAACCGCGGCAGGTTCGGAAAAAAACAGCCCCGCTCGGACTCGACTCGAGCCCAGCGGAGCTGTTTTATGCACCTTCTATTCCTGAACAGGAACATTATCCGGCATGACGCGGAGCAATGCGCCAGACAATTGTCATTCATTCCACTCAGGCGCTCCCCAGGAATCCGAGGTTCCTCCAGAGGACGTCGAGGTATTCGTTCATGTTCAGTCGCGCAAGTTTTTCGCGGATCCCGGGATCGAGCGATTCAAGATCGCGCGCGTCGCGGATCGCCGTGGTTTCATCCATCGAAAAGGACTCTCCGGAAAAGACGGGGTTCATGCGGCCCGCGTTTTCCGGACACACGGTCTGACAGCGGAGACACCCGACGAGCGCGTTGTGCCACGAACGCGGAATATCCGCCATATCATCTTCGGCCGACTCGTTCGCGAACGTCAGACAGCGGTCGGCGCCGACGATGAAGCACCCCTCCGTGAAACAGCCGGCCGGACAGCTCCGAACGCACGCGCCGCACGACAAACACCGGTCCATGACGCAGGGTTCCCCCCAGCAATCCGTCCCCGTTCCGAGCGGCAGGGAGCAGTAGAAGGCCGCAAGACGCGCCGCGCTCCCCATTCCCTCGACGTAGCACAGGTTGTTCCGCCCGTAAAGAGCGAGCCCGCTTCGCGCCGCGAGAACCTTTCGCGGTCCGAGGGCGGGTTCGATCCGGGCCGCGCCCGCCGAGTCCCGGAGAAGCGAAAGCGCCCGGCTTTCGTCCCGACCGTAGACGTACGTCGGCGGGATTGCCGCCTGGACGGGGCCGTCCCCGATATCGAAGAGAACGACGCTTACGGAAGACGAAATCGCCACGACAAAAAGGCTCTTCGCCCACTCCGGCGTCGCGAGATACTCAGGAGCGACGTATCTCCCGAAAAAGCGCGTCGAGACGCGCGGATCCGTCTCCCCGCGCCGGCATCGTTCCGTCACGTCGCCGCACGCCTCGCGAGCTCTCCCGGGCCGCACGGCGACTGCCTTCATCCCCGCCTCTTCGAGCGCGGGCAGAAGATCTTCCGCATACCGCATCGCGTCAGTCACGCCCTTCCCGTGACGTCAGTCCCGGGGGCATTCGGTTACTTCAGCCACTTCTCGAAGAGCCGGTCGAGGTCGCCGCGGAGCTTCGCGTCGTTCCAGAGGAAGTTCATGATCTTGAGAAACGCCGGGTCGTCGTCGCGGATGAAGAAGCCCATGAAGCTGATCTTCGTGAGCGGCTTGTCCGTGAACGCGCCGTAGAGCCGGTCGTCCTTGCGGGCGTAGACCACGGCCTCGTACGTCTCGGAGATCATCACGTCGCCTCTGCCTTCCGCGATCATCGCGGGGATTTCCGCGTTGGCCGGATGGACGACGACTTTCGCCTTTTTGAAGTTCGCCTTCACGAAACGCTCGTTCGAGCCGCCGGGGTTGACGATGACGGTCGTCTCGGGGACGTCCATCTTTTCGAGCGACGTGAATTTCTCTTTGTCGGTCGTACGGATGATCGCGACCTTGCCGTTGGGCGCGTACGGGGGCAGAAAATCGCCCTTCAGCATCCTGGCGAGTCCCCGCGTGATGCCGCCGACCGCGATGTCGAACTTGTCGCCGAGGTAGTCCTCCATGAGCTTCGGCCACGACGTGGCGACGTATTCGACCTTCACGCCGAGGTCCGCGGCAAGCAGCTCGACGAGGTCGATGTCGTGCCCCTCGTACTTGCCCGTCGTCGTGTCGAGCATCGCGAAGGGGCGATAGTCCCCCGGAGTTCCGACACGAAGGATCTTCGTTTCCATGACCCGGTCGAGCCGCGCCCCCGCGGACGCGCAGGCCGCGAAGAGGACGACGGCCACAAGATCGAGAATCGCCGCGATTCCGAGCGCTTTTCTGGTGCGAACCATCCGAAACACCTCCGCTTTGAAAAATTTCGTCAATTCTGAGGGTATTTTCCGCGAATGTCAACGATCGGTCACGTTCTTTCGCCCTTGCCGAGATGCGGAACTCAGGGCTCTCTGATATGCTGGGCGCATCTGCGATATATGAAAGGGATGGTATCTCGGACATGAGAAATATGTACGGAATTCTCATCGCGGCGGCGCTCGCGTTCGCCATGGCACAACCGGCGAACGCGCTCGGCGACGCGGAGCACAGGGCGATGCTCGCGCAGTCGCAGGAGTACCGCGAGGCGGACGAGGGGCTCAACGGCGCGTGGAAGGAAGCGAAGAAGATGCTTCCCGCGGACGAATACAAGAAGCTCCTCGCGGATCAGGCACAGTGGGTCAAGAGCGGTCGCGACGCGGAGGCGAAGGCCCAGATCGACGCCGGGACGTCGAAGGCCGACGCGTACGCGAACGTCACGATGGACCGGATCCGGTACGTCAACAACGTCATCTCCCGCTCCGTGCTGGTTCACAGCGACAAGGGCAGGCAGGGGCTCTACACGTTCACGGGAAAGGGAATGACGGGCGTCCTCGAAGTCTGGTGGTACGACGAGAGCGACCCCGTGCATTACGTCATCTTCGAGAACAGCGTTCCGTCGGGAAAGGACGGCGCGAACCTCTGCTCGTTCCAGGGCAAGGGGCCGCTCGAAGGAAACACAATTGTCGCGGTGTCCGACCAGGACGACTCCATGAAGGTCACGATCGTCTTCGACGGAAAGAAAGCGACCGTCACGACCGACGAGGCGTTCAAGTCGGGCGGCGTCTGCGGGCAGGGCGTGATCTTCGACGGAGAGTATTCGAGGTAGAACGGCGCATCGTCCCGGGAAGGAACCGCACATTTTCAACGAAACGGCCGCCGCCGCCCCCATCCGGGCGGCGGCGCTTTTTTCCCCGGGAAGCCCCGGGGAGTGCCGTGTCGGACATAAGACTTTCAGCCCGTGCGGCATGAGACATAATATCGACCCGTATGGGAGGGTGGTCGTCGTAAATTTGAAAATTCGAACTGCGATAGGAGTGAAAGGGAGGCGTCCCTTACGTCATCCGAAGTGCTCGCGCCGGACCGACGACTTCGACCGCGCCGAGAGAAAACGGGAGCCGCCGACGCGCCGGATTTGCCGCCGATGGGTGCCTATTTCCGTTTTTCCTCAAAGATCGCGTGCGCGACCGTGTCGTACCGCACGCAGCCGAAGAACGCGGGATCGAATTCGTCGTAGCGCTTCTCCGTATGCTCGAAACCGGGAACGTACGACGCGCAGTTGGAGATCAGCCTGAATCTGA
Organism: uncultured Synergistales bacterium; assembly: GCA_937957815.1. Classification (GTDB taxonomy): domain Bacteria; phylum Synergistota; class Synergistia; order Synergistales; family Aminobacteriaceae; genus CALFXN01. The sequence continues at coordinate 2,890 of CALFXN010000572.1, read as the reverse complement.
CGCGGCCGACGTCCGAGGGCTCGAGATTCCCGCAGGCGTCCCGGATCGTGTAATATACGCAATGCGACGCCGCCTCGCCGCAGAAATAGACCGTCGTGTCCTCGCGGCACCCGCCGGACGCCGCGTCCCCGAGCAGCAGCGACGCGATCCGGTCGCGGTTCGACGCGAAGACGGAGTACTCCTCCCGGAACGGGTTCATTCCCTTGAAGAGATATTCGACGTACTTCCCCGTCGCGAAGGACCATCCGTGAAGCGCCTCCCGAACGTCGTCGTTGATGGCGTTCCCCCACGTTCCGATCACGCAGTGCACGGGCCATATATCGATGCCGAACCGTCCCCGGCGAATCGCGTCACGGGGTATGAACGGCTCGTACGCCGGATTTTTCGGATGGAATCCGTCGATGTTTCCGCGGTCGATCGTACCGACACCCGAGACCGGCTTTCCGTTCTCGAGCCAGAAGACGTCGTGGAACACGGACTGCTCCGTGTGCATGTCCATGCTGACGACGACCGCGTCGAAGAACTCCACGCCGCGTTCCAGCATATCTCGGATCGTTCGGCAATCCTCCCCGGCGTGCGGCAGCGAGAGCGACCCGCGTGACGCGTCGCAGAAATCGTTCTGGGGATCGGTAATGAACAGGACGTTTCTCATGATATCCGGATCCTTTCGTCATCGATTGCGGCTCGGTCGTGCCGCGATGCCGTCCTCCCGGCGGCGACGTCCGAAGTGTACCACTCCGCGGGGAAATTCTATCCGCCGGAATCGATTTTACCCTATGACGGGCCGGAACCTTCGCCGAGACGGGCAGTGGTCGTCGTGGAGCGATAAAACGCCGGGAAGAGAAATCGTAACGCAATCGGGATCTTCCGGTAAAAAAAACGAGCATCCGGAGAATCGTTCCAGAGGCTCGTTCTTTCCCTTCGAGGCCAGAATCAGCAGGGTTCTGCGGGCTTTTCTCCCTCAGGCCTGTTCGCCATGGGGACGGTTTTCACCAAAAAAACGCGGCTTTCTTTCGACAGAAAGAGTGCCTACCCCTGATATGTGGAAGAATATCTGCCCTTCGAGAACGCAGGAGAATTTTATCGAAATCGTGCATGAAATACGAAACTTCCTTCGCGGCCCGACGGCGTATATGATGAGACAGGCATTTCATTTCCTGTTCGGCCACGTTAGCCGAGCATCTCGTAGCGATACCTTTCGATACGTATTGCGCGATGATATGGGTTTTACGTCGTCCCGACACCTGCGGTTACGCCAGAAGATCGACGAGCGTCCCGATGCCCGGGGCTCTCCGCGTCTCCGGCGCGGCGCGCCCGATGACGGCGACCCTTCCCGGCGCGCCGGGAACGACCCCCTGCGTCGGAGCGACCCCCGTCGACGACGAGACGTATTCGAGGCGTCCCGAGACAGAGGACGCCTCGGTCTCGAGGCTGTCGATGATCGTCTGGGACACCTGAGCGTCGCGGAGAAGCCCGATCGCGTAGTTGATCCGGTTGCGCTTGTCGAGAAGCGTCTGCGTCCCAAGGCTGATGGCGCGCTTGATGTAGGCCTTGTCCTTGCACGAGTTGTAGTACCGCTCCCAGTTGCCCGCGATTCGCGCATACTGCCGGCCGTAGATCGCGTATTCCGCCATTGCCGCATCCCCCTTCCCGGACCATACGAAGTATTTGTAATTGTACAATACATCGGGTGCGACCGCCCGTTCCTCCGACCCTCTCATCCCGGGGCCGTTCGTCCCGAAAATCGAAAAGCGTTGAAAGCCGAAACGGAAAAAAGCCCCGTCCGGTTTCCGGAGGGGGCTTTTTTCCGCAACTGCGTCCCGGGCGGGAACCCCTCCCGGGGGCCGCCGCGCGGTCTATTTCGACGCGTAGATGTCGAGGATCTTCAGGATGACCTGAACGGACTTCTCGAGCGACGGGACGGGGAGAAATTCGAACTTGCCGTGCGCGTTGTGTCCGCCGTAGAAGATGTTCGGGCACGGAAGGCCGCGGTACGTGAGCTGCGATCCGTCGGTGCCGCCGCGGATCGGGACGATCTTCGGCGTGATGCCCAGGGACTCCATCGCCTGCGTGGCCGTCTCGACGATGTGCATGTGCTTCTCGAGGACGTCGCGCATGTTGTAGTAGGTGTCGGACAGCTCCAGTTCGAACCGCTCCGCGCCGTACTTGTCCTGCATCCACTTCACGGCGCGCTTCACGAACTCCTTGCGCTGCGCGAACTTCGTCCGGTCGTGGTCGCGGATGATGAACGACAGCGTCGCCTCCTCGACGGCGCCCTTGAACGAGGTTACGTGGAAGAAGCCTTCGTACTTTTCGGTGTGCGAGGGCGTCTCGGCGGGCGGAAGCAGGGCGAGAAGCTCCGTCCCGAGAAGCGTCGCGTTGAGCATCTTGTCCTTCGACGTTCCCGGATGCACGGCGCGGCCGTGGATTTTGACGTCCGCGCGCGCGGCGTTGAACGTCTCGTAGTTGATCTGGCCGACGGGCCCGGCGTCGACCGTGTAGGCGAAGTCCGCGCCGAAGGCCTCGATGTCGAGAAGGCTCGCGCCGTGCCCGATCTCCTCGTCGGGGGAGAAGGCGATCTTGACGGCGCCGTGCCTGATCTCCGGATGATGCACGAGGTGATCGACCGCGGCGACGATCGCGGCCATTCCGGCCTTGTCGTCCGAGCCGAGGAGCGTCGTTCCGTCCGTGACGACGACGTCCTGCCCGACGTAGTCGTTCAGGTCCGGGAAGTCCTTCGGCGACAGGACGACGCCCAGGGATTCGTTCAGGACGATGTCGCCGCCTTCGTAGCGCACGACCCGGGCCTTGACGTTTTCCCCTGTGACTTCGAGCGCGGTATCGAGATGCGCGTTGAATCCGATCGTCGGGATCTTTTTGTCGGTATTCG
>CALFXN010000571.1 GCA_937957815.1 uncultured Synergistales bacterium | reverse complement strand
CCACCGAGATCTACACTCTTTCCCTACACGACGCTCTTCCGATCTCTCTCGTGACGGACTACACGATCGCCGGGATCGAAGCGAGAGTCGTTTCATCCCTCGACGTCCACACACATACGATCTTCATCGGAGAGGTCGAAAAGGCTGCGATCCTTCGGGACGGAACGCCTCTCACGTACGCGAACTACCACAACATCAAGAAGGGCAAGTCGCCGGACAAGGCCCCGTCCTTCGTGTTCAACGCTATAAAATGACAGGAGGAGACCCATGTATCCGCTCGAGATAAAACCGAACGTCTTCTGGGCGGGCGTCATCGACTGGACGCTCAGGGACTTCCACGGATATTCGACCGAGAAGGGATCCACGTACAACGCGTTCATCGCGAAAGGGACCGACAAGACCGTACTCTTCGACACCGCGAAGGCGACGTATACCGACGAACTCCTGCGGCGCGTACGGGAGATCATGGATCCGTCTGAGATCGACTATATCGTCGTGAACCACGCCGAAATGGATCATACGGGGAGCCTTCCCACGATGGTCGAGGCGATCCGGCCGGAGAAGATCTTCATGAGCAAGCCCTGCCTCGATGCCGTCACCGCCCACTTTGGTCCGCGGGACTGGCCCGTGCAGGTCGTCTCGACCGGCGACGAACTGCAACTCGGCGGCAAGACCGTCACGTTCATCGAGGCGCGGATGCTCCACTGGCCCGACAGCATGTTCTCCTATATCAGAGAAGACAGGCTTTTCGTCACGAGCGACGGATTCGGGCAGCACTATGCCACGAGCGAGCGCTTCGACGACGAGGTCGATCTCGGCGAGGCCATGCATCAGGCGGCGAAATATTATGCCAACATCCTTCTGCCCTATTCACCGATGATGGTCAAGGCACTTGACCAGATCGAAAGGCTCGGGCTCGATATCGACATGATCGCTCCGGACCACGGCGTCATCTGGCGGTCCCATGTCGCCGCCATCGTCGCCGCGTACAGGAAGTGGGCGACCGGGGCCGCGAAGCGCAAGGCGGTCGTCGTGTTCGACACGATGTGGCAGAGCACGGCGAAGATGGCGGCGCATATCGTCGAGGGGCTCATGGACGAGGGAGTCCATACAACCTCGATGGACCTCCACGTGACGCACCACAGTGATGTCATCACGGAGCTTCTCGAGGCGAAAGGATTCGTTCTCGGCTCGCCCACGCTCAACAACGGGTATCTGCCGCGGATGGCGGATACGATCTGCTACGTGAAGGGACTCCGGCCCATGGGCAAGATCGGCGCCGCGTTCGGCTCCTATGGCTGGGGCGGCGAATCGCTGAAGCTGCTGAACGCCGAACTCGAGGCGATGAAGGTCGCCGTCGTTCACCCCGGGATTCGCGTGAAGTATGTCCCGAGGGCGGAGGAACTCGCCCAGTGCTTCGAAATGGGGCGGACGATCGGAAGGGCGATCGTCGAAGCCGTGCCGGAGTAGTCCTTCGTGTCGCAGAACCGGAAGAACGTTGCCGCCCCGGAGGTTTTCCGTTGCCTCCGGGGCTTTTTCGACGAGCTTTACGACGTCTATACGCGCCGGGAATACGTTCCTCCCGACCCCGTGGAGGCGCTTTACGTCTATGACGACCCGCGGGATCGCGAAATCGCGGGACTTGTCGCGTCGTGCCTCGCGTACGGACGTGCGGCCTCGCTCTCGAAGCGCGTCGCGAAATTCCT
>CALFXN010000570.1 GCA_937957815.1 uncultured Synergistales bacterium | reverse complement strand
AAGCTCGTACCCCGATTCGTCCGCGCGCGCGAAAAGCGCGTAGTACCGCACGGTCGACGGTCACGACGCCGTGTATTCCACCGAGAGGTCCGCGCTCGTCAGGGCGACGTTCTCGAACGTGTTCGCGTCGTAGAGCGTCGCCGCCATGCCTGCGAGCGTAGCGAGCGAGGTCGATTTTTCGGGAACCGTCTTCCCGAGGTCGGCCGCGAGCGCCTGTTCGATCACGCCGTACAGTCCGCTCTGCGGGTTCGCCAGAGCCGTTTTCACGGCAGCGACGTCCGCGTCCCCGACGATCGACCGCGGCTCGGGCTCCGTCCCGCCCGAATACCCCGAGAAGGCCGTCGCGCTCTTGTTCGGCGCGCTTCCGACCGTACAGGTTCCGTCGCTTGTCCACGAACTCCCGGCCGGGCTGTGGATCTGATCGGGAGCGTTGCCCCGGATGACCGTCTCGACCAGCAGCGAAGCGGTGCTCGACGAGAGGCAGAGGCCGCCTCCGTAGTAATCCGCGGTCAGGGAGTTGTCCGTTATCCGCGACGTCCGGAGCGTCACGCTTCCCTTGAAGCAATAGATGCCGCCGCCGAACGCGCCGGCCGTATTGCCCGACACCGATGAATCCTGGATCGTGACGCTCCCGTTCCTGCCGTAGATTCCGCCGCCGAAGTGTCCCGCATTGCCGCTGACGTCGGAATCCTCAATGACGACCGCTCCGGACAGACTGCCGATCCCGCCGCCGTACCCGGGATTCGTGCCGAGGATTATGTCGCTTTGCGTCGTGGACGAGTTCGCCGTGTTGTTCTTCACGGAGCACCGTTTCACGGTCAGCGTCCCCTCGTTGGCGATCCCGCCGCCGAAGTCGTCGTAACAGAGGTTGTCCTCGACGGCGGAATCCTGTATGAGGAGCGTTCCCCTGGAGTAGACGCCGCCGCCGCCGGTGTTGGAGAAATTTCCCTTCACGATGCAGTTCGTCATCGTGAGCGTCTTCGTATTGTTGACGCCCGCTCCCTGCCAGTATGTGCGGTTCCCGGTCATCGTGCAGTACGAGAGGCGCATCGTCCCCCGGTTGATGACGCCCGAACCGGCGTAGCCCATGTTTTTGTCCGTTCCCCCCGAGAGCGTCAGGTTCGTGAGCGTCACCTCTCTGTCCTGCTCCTTCAGGATCACGACGGCGCCGCTCCCTGTCTGCGTCAGCGTCGCCGGGCCCAGGATCGTGACGCTCGTTCCGATCTCGGGCGTCGCCTTGAGGGCGATATTGTTCTTTCCCTCCGCAAAGCGGATGGCATCGCAGTCCGAGGCGTGAAGCACCAGATACCGGAGCGTCCCAGGTGCGGGATTCGACGGGTTGTCGGACGTGTCCGTAACCTCATGGGCCGACGCGGCGCCGTTGGAAACCGTATCCCCAAAGGCGCGGGACGCCCCGAAAGAAAACGTCTGGGTCAGCAGGAACAACAAAAGCAGCACGAATACTCCATTGGGTTTCGTTTGTCTCATTCTCCTCTATCTCCCTTCAGATCCGTAAAAATGGTTGCTCCGCAGACGAGAATTTCCCCGCAGTTACGACACCTTTCGCCTCCGGAACGCATATAGCGAAACCGGGACAAGAAGCAACATCGTCGTCGGAGCGAAGCCTGAACCCGCTCCCGCGTCGCATCCACCGCCGCTGCCCGTGTCGCCGGTCGCCTCGGCCGCGCGGACCGAGCACACCCGGA
>CALFXN010000569.1 GCA_937957815.1 uncultured Synergistales bacterium | reverse complement strand
GTGGCGTTCCGCAAGGCGTTCGAAGACATGGACGTGCACCCCGCCGTCCTGTCGAGAACGCTCGAATGTACGGGAACGGTTCTCGGCGCCATAGTTCCATGGGACGCCTCTGCGATTCTCTACACGGGGTTGTTCGGAGTCACCGTGGCCCAGTACCTGCCGTATGTCTATCTCTCGCTGTTATCGCCGATCGTGGCGATACTCACGGCATATATGGGTTTTGGTGTATTCCGGTATAACGAAAAGGTGCGATTGTTCGCATTTAAAAAAAAGGAAGATACTCTTGAAAAATAATATAACGAATATGAAAACGTATGATGAGTCATTCTTATCGCAATTACCGAGAATCACATTGTGCGCTTACGACACTCCCGTGCAAAGAATGCTCCGTTTGGAGGAGCATACGGGCATAAGAAATCTCTATGTCAAACGGGATGATCTGAACGGCGTCGGTCCCGGGGGCAACAAGGTCAGGGCCCTGGAGTATCTCTTCGGCGAAGCGAAGGCTTCCGGCAGCGATACGATCATAGTATCCGGACAAGAAAACTCCAATCTATGTACGATAACCGCCGCAGCTGCTTCGCGAGTGGGATTCAAATGCGCAATCGTCCATAACAACAGGAAGCCGGACACCTTCAAGGGGAATGCCTTGCTTAACGAGATCATGGAGGCAGATCGTATCTTCATTGGAGAAAAAAGCGAAGAGGAACGAAACGATTTCGTAAGCGAACTGGCGAAACGATATAGAAACGAAGGAAAGAAACCCTTTGTCATAAAGAATGGAGCCACTACACCTCGCGGCGCAGTCGGCTATTCTCATATAATTTACGAACTTTTGCGAAACGGCGCATATCCGTTTACGGATATTTTCGTGCCGGGAGGAAACGGCGGACTTGCCGCGGGTGTTATCCTCGGAAATTTTCTCTGCGGAAATCCGTATCATATACACGTAATAACTGTTGAACATACTCTTGAGAATTTGCATGCCATATTGTTGTGTCTTCTAAAAGAAATCAGTTCTATTCTAGGCATAAAGAATAATATATATTCAATAAATAACATAACTATTCATGATAAATATCGTGGCGAGGGGTGGGGTATTCCGACGAGTGAGTCGGTACATATGATATACAAACTCGCAAATTTGGAAGGCATCTTTCTCGAAAAGGTGTACACCAGTAAAACGCTATACGGTATGATCGATTTATTGGCTAGAAATATAGTGAAAGCGGAAAGCTCTTGTTTTATCCATTCAGGTGGGTTCGGCGCGCTCTTTGCACAGTTCGAGTGAGTTATGTTATGGCGTCTTCTGAATGGAAGTCGGCCGCCATGTTCTTCACGAGCATGGCGGCCGACTTCCATTCGACTCTGAGCAGCGCTGATCTTCGAATCATTCCGGATCTCATATCGCGGGAGCTCCGGAAAGTTGCCTCGTTGACTCGCTCGCCACTGATCTGGGATACTGCTGATGATTGATTGAAGGAATCAGCAACGGGAGGCGAACGTCATGGAACGAACGAATGTCGGGTTCGAGAAGCTCCGCGCGTATATGGCCGATATGCTGGAACGGGGGCTCGGTTTCCCGCGGGACACGGCGGAGATAAGCGCCCGGGTTCTCGTCGAGGCGGACGCGCGCGGCCACGCGTCGCATGGGGTTGCGCGGATCAAGATGTATTTCGAGGAGGTCAGCGAGGGACAGGACGATCCGAAGGCCACTCCCGAAATCGTTCACGAAACGCCGGTATCGCTTGTCGTCCGGGGAAACAGGGCTCCCGGCTTCGCGTCGTCGAAACTCGCGATGGACCGAACCATCGAAAAGGCGAAGGCTCACGGAACGTGTATGACCGTCGTGCGGGACTCGTGTCACTTCGGGATGGCCGGGTACTGGGCCGAGATGGCCGCTGACGCCGGACTGATAGGCGTCGCGATGACCAATACGCTTCGAGCGGGAATTCC
>CALFXN010000568.1 GCA_937957815.1 uncultured Synergistales bacterium | reverse complement strand
TTCCCACGACGAACTCTTCTGGAACGTCACGGGCGACGAGTGGACCTTTCCCATCGACCGGGCAGAATACCGGATCGTCCTTCCGGGGGACGGGTACGCGCGGATCACGGGCGTCGCGTTCTTCACGGGGCGTCCGGGCGAAAACGGGAAAGACGCGCAGCGTCTGCCCGACGGTTCGTTCGTCACGACGCGGACGCTCCGGCCCGGCGAAGGCTTCTCGGTCGCGGTCGGCTGGCCGAAGGGCCTCGTGACGCCGCCGCCCCTCCCCCTGCGCGAACGCATCGCGCCGTTCGTGACGCGGTACAGGCTCCCGATCTCGATCCTGTTCGTCGCGCTCTTCCTCGCGTACTACGGGTACGCGTGGCACAGGAAGGGGCGTGACCCGACCCCGCAGGTGATCCCGCTCTTCCGTCCCCCCGAGGGCGTCTCACCCGGATTCGCCCGCTTCTTCAGGACCGGACGGATGGACGCGACCGCCCTCGTGGCCGAACTCATCGAACTCGCGGTCGACGGCCATATCCGGTTCGGCGAGGCGGACGAGGAGACTCTCACGCTGCTCCGCAACGACGGGGCTCCGTCCGCGGACACCTTGCCGCAGCCGGTACGGACGTTTCTGACGACCGTCTTCCCGGCCGGAACCGACCGCCTCGACATCTCGGCGAAGAAGGGAAACTTCGCGCTCAAGCGCCTTCATGACGGCCTCGAGGCCGAATACAAGAGGCGATCCTCCAGGCTCATGATCCCGAACCTCCTGCTGCGACTCGGTGGCGTGCTCCTCTTCGTCCCGATGATCTGGACGCTCTCCGTCGTGTCGCCGCCGTCCGGAAGGGAAGCGACCGATTCGCTCTTCCCGGTTCTCATCGGGGCGCCTCTCGCCTTCGCGGGGATCACCGGGATCGTCTCCGTCTTCCGCGGAATGCGGGGACGCGGAATCGCCGAACGCGTCCGGCGATTCATCTGGTCGTCGCTGCTCGTCGGCCTCTTCGGCGCGTCGGTCAACTTCGCGCTCCGGGGCGACATCGCCCTCTCGGGAGGCGTCCTCGCGGCGTGGACAGTTGTCGCCGTCTTCTGGAAGCTGCTGCCGGCCCGGACGCAGGAGGGCGCGAAACTCGCGGCGGACATCGACGGACTCGCCATGTACATCGGGACGGCCGAGACGGAACGGCTCGAAGCCATGAACCCGCCGGAAGAAACGCCCGAGACGTTCGAGAAGATCCTGCCCTACGCGGTCGCGCTCGACCTCGCGGACACATGGGCCGCCCGGTTCGAAAAGATCCTCGCCCAGGCGGCGTACGCGCCCTCGTGGACGGCGACCGGCGGCGACATCCTCTTCAACGTCGGCATGCTGCGGGACGCGGGAAGCCGAACGATCTCCTCGTCGATCGCGCGCGCCGTCGTCGCGAGAAGTTCGAGCGGCGGCTCGCGACGGGTCGGCTGGTCCGGAAGCGGCCGCGGCAGCGGCCTCGGCGGCGGAGGCAGCTCCGGAGGAGGCGGAGGCGGAGGCGGAGGAAGAGGATGGTGAGTGACCTCCCGATTCGCGCGGTCGCAAAGCGACCGTGCAGGAACTCATGCCCGCATCACGTCTTTTTGTGATGCGGGCGGAGTGAGGATCCGCGAAGCGGATTGTGCGAACTCATGCCCGTGCGAGTTTTTTCGCACGGGCGGAGTGACGATTCAACCAAGCACCCGCTTTTCGGGCGGGGGGAACTCATGCCCGCATCGTGCTTTTCGATGCGGGTGGAGTACCGAGGCGAAGCGCCATGCGACGTTTGCCGCACGAGCTCGACGGGCGGA
>CALFXN010000567.1 GCA_937957815.1 uncultured Synergistales bacterium | reverse complement strand
GAGATTTCGCGGAGAGCTTCACAGTAGTTTGTCAAGTCTGTCAGGATAACGACAACGTGCATATCCTGTTCAAAGGCCAGATATTCCGCAGCCGTCAACGCAAGACGCGGCGTTGTTATTCTCTCAATAGCCGGGTCATCGGCAAGATTGACAAACATAACGGTTCTTTTGATAGCGCCCGTTTTTCTGAAGTCTTCCATAAAGAAGGACGCCTCTTCGAATGTGATTCCCATAGCTGCAAAGACAACCGCAAAGTCTTCGTGGCCGCTAATGACCGAGGCTTGCCTTGCAATCTGCGCGGCCATACGGTTATGAGGCAAGCCGCTTCCTGAAAATATCGGAAGTTTTTGTCCCCGGACCATCGGATTCATGCCGTCGATCGTCGATATACCGGTCTGTATGAACTCAGAAGGGAAATCACGGGAAAAGGGATTCATCGGCATTCCGTTGATATCGAGTTTCGTATCCGCAAGTATCGGGGCTCCGTCATCTATTGGTTCACCGCGTCCATTGAAAACCCTGCCAAGCATTTCGCGACTTACGGAGAGCGTCAGCACTTTGCCCAAGAAACGGAGTTTCGTGGACTTGATATCGATCCCGTCCGTTCCTTCGAAAACCTGAACAAGCGCCTTATCCGACGTAATTTCCAAAACTCTGCCGCGCCTGTGGTCGCCATTTGCGAGCTCAATCTCAACAAGTTCGTCGTACCGGACTTCCTTCGTCTTCTGAACAACCAAGAGAGGACCCGAGAGTTCGGATATCGTCGAATATTCCCTAGGCAGCATCGGTATCCCCTCCGATCGGGATGAGGCGTGCGATTTCTTCCTTGATTTCTCCCTCTATCGCATCAAGCTGAGAGATCTGTTTTTCCTCGATATATCGCATTCTCGCGATTGTCTCGCGCACCGGCAGGTTGAATACGGACTGCATGGGCGCTCCCTTCTTCAACGCATCCATCGCAAGGTGGTGGAACTTCACAATGGTGCTGAGCATCTTGAACTGCTTTTCCATTGAAGCGAACGTGTCAACTTCATGGAATGCATTTTGATGCAGAAAATCTTCCCTCAAGGATTTCGCGGTTTCAAGAATCATGCGCTCATCTTTTGAAAGGGCATCAATTCCAACCAGACGGACGATTTCCTTGAGCTTGTCCTCTTCCTCAAGGAGGGTCATCGCTTCAACCCGAAGAGAACTCCATTCGTCATCGAACTTTGCATCCCAGTACTCGTCAAGCTTTTCCGTATAAAGGGAATAGCTGAGCAGCCAGTTGATCGCGGGGAAATGGCGCTGATACGCGAGATTCGCATCAAGACCCCAAAACACTTTCGTCACGCGCAAGGTGTTTTGGCTGACCGGTTCGGAAAGGTCACCCCCGGGGGGTGAAACCGCTCCGATAGCCGTAACTGATCCCTCACGCCCCTCGGAACCGAGAACGATCGCCCGCCCCGCACGCTCGTAGAAAGAGGCGAGTCGCGTTCCGAGATATGCGGGATAACCTTCTTCTCCGGGCATTTCCTCGAGACGTCCCGACATCTCTCTGAGCGCCTCTGCCCAGCGGCTCGTCGAGTCCGCCATCAACGCGACAGAATAGCCCATATCCCTGTAATACTCCGCCATTGTGATTGCCGTGTAAATACTCGCTTCTCGCGCCGCAACGGGCATGTTTGACGTATTCGCGATGAGGATCGTCCGCTTCATCAGCGGCTGTCCCGAACGCGGATCTTCAAGTTCCGGGAACTCGAGAAGAAC
>CALFXN010000566.1 GCA_937957815.1 uncultured Synergistales bacterium | reverse complement strand
GCAGGCGCGACGACTATCTGGCGGTTACTGTCAAAAAAATCAAGGAGACTGGTAAATATGACATTTCCAAATCCATGCAGTAACGACGCTTCACAAGGGTATGTTTCAGATTTTTCCGAAAACCAAAGGTACTTGGAGTACAAGCGGTTTGACCCAAGAACGATAGTGCGGGACATGGCACAGTTTGTTGAGTGCTTCTATACTGCGGAAAATATGCCGATCCTTCTCGTCAAGAACGCGGACTATATTGATCTCCACGATCTTGATTCTCTCGACGCGAAGCACATCATTTCCGATCATTATTCCCGAATCACGGGGAGAATCATGACGAAGCTGGACTTTGAAAACATCAAAAACTGCTTGCAGGATATTGCCTATCACAACGAAAGGATCGAACCGTCTTACCGGGTATGCCGGAAAGACGACGCAATCTTCATCGATCTCTGCGACAACGATCACAACATCGTGAAGATAACCGCCGACGGATGGGACGTCATTCGCAACGAGGAGATCTTCTTCGCGCGAACCGGAAGGACGCGACCGCTTCCGAATCCCGAGAGAGACGGATCCTTCGACGGAATCAGGCGGATCATCAACACGGCGAACGAAGACAACTTCGTGATACTCGTCGGTTTCATCGTATCGATCTTCAATGCGAGGGGAACCATGCCGATCCTTCTCGTCAACGGAGAACAGGGGACCGGAAAATCATCCGCGATGCGATACATCAAGAGGATTGTCGATCCGAACGGCATCGATCTCCAGAGCATGCCTGCATCCAAGGAAGAATCCCTCTTCATGTTGCGCCACCACTACCTTGTGGGCTACGATAACGTCTCGAACATCACTCCTATGATGTCGGACTCTCTGTGCAGGCTCACATCCGGAGTCAGCACGGTGAAGAAGAAGCTCTACACGGACGGTGACGAATATTCGGTTACGCTCAAGCGCCCCGTGATGCTCAACGGGATCGGCCTGTCGATGTTCCGGGGAGACGCCGCGAGTCGATGCATGATGGTCGAACTGAGCCCGATCGACAAAGCCTACAGGAAGACCGAAGAAGAACTCGACGAGATCTTCCGGACCGAGCATCCGAAAATCTTCGGCGCGATCTGCAACGCGATCTCTGCGGCGCTTCGGGAAAAGAATTACAGACCCGAATGCGAATCGCGACTGGCCGATGTCGAGCGGTTCATCAAGCAGGCGGAACACGGCGGAGGACTTCCGTGGGAAGAGGGGACCTTCTCGAAGGTATTCGGCAGTAAGGGCGAGGATCACTCTTGTCCAAAATAGTTTTTTGAGGGCATGAAAAAGCCCCCGGATTCTGGGATATCATCATGTCTGCCAACGCAACAACATCCCAGGAAAACGGAGGCATCATGATGATAAAGGTATCGAGTCTCTTCGGTCAAATCCTTTCGGAGATCTTTTCCGCCGTGGACTTTGAAAAACTGGTCGTCAAACATAAGGCAGAGCTTCGCGCCAAGGGCTTCCGATCCAAGACCCAGCTCATATCGATGCTCTTCTGTCACCTTGCGAGAGCGGATTCCCTCAGGGAGATCGTCAACGGCCTGTCCTGCTGCAACGGAAAGCTGGTCCACCTGGGAATCGGGACTCCGCCAAAACGAAGCACGCTGTCCTATGCAATAAGCAGGCGACCGACGAACATTCTTTTGTGAG
>CALFXN010000565.1 GCA_937957815.1 uncultured Synergistales bacterium | reverse complement strand
CACCGAGATCTACACTCTTTCCCTACACGACGCTCTTCCGATCTGCTCGTCCAGGTCACGTCGGGGCTCCCCGTGCTCGCGGAGGACCCCACGATCTACAGGAGAAACCGGATGCGCACCATCACGATCGAGTGCGACGCGTCGGACGGACGGACCGGCGTCCTCTTCGGGAAGATCCGCCCGAAGATCGAGGGGATTCCGTTGCCTCCGGGGTACAGCCTCGAATGGGGCGGGGAGTACGAAAGCTCGCAGAAGGCGCAGAGCGGACTCATGGGGATGATTCCCCTCTCGTTCGTCTTCATCGTTCTCATCCTCGTGATGCTCTTCAACGCCTTCGGGCAGGTGTCGATCATTCTCCTGACGCTGCCGCTCTCGCTCACGGGGATGACCGCCGGGCTCCTCGTTTTCGGCAAGTCCTTCGACTTCATGGCGCTCCTGGGCTTCCTGAGCCTCGCGGGGATGCTCATCAAGAACGCGATCGTGCTCATCGACCAGATCGACCTCGAGGTGCGGGAGGGCAAGACTCCGTACGACGCCATCGTGGATTCCGCGATCAGCCGCGCGAGGCCGGTCCTCATGGCCGCCATGACGACCGTCCTCGGGATGATTCCGCTCTACTTCGACACGCTCTTCTCCGCGATGGCCGTGACGATCATGTTCGGCCTCACATTCGCCACGGCGCTCACGCTCGTCGTCGTCCCGGTCCTGTACGCGATCTTCTTCAAGGTGACGAAGCCGGCCCGGGGCTGACGGGAAAGCGGTCCTTCGACGATACGGAAAAGGGGGAGGCGGATAACTCCGCCTCCCCCTCTCGCATCGCACCGCTCTAGCGCTTCGATTTCACGGCGAACGGAACGCACGCCGGAACGAGCAGCAGGAGCGCCCAGAGCGACGCCGCGCCCGAGGAGCATCCGCCGCCTGAACTGCCGCCGCCCGGCGTGTTCGTGGGCGCTCCGGCCTTCGTGAATGCCTTGAGACAGACGTTCGCGTTCGCGTACAGGAGCGTCGCGTCCGTCCAGCTCGCGCCGTTCAGACTGTAGAAGCTCTCTCCGGCGTTCGCGGTCGCGCTGTCGGAGTATCCCTGAAGCGGCAATTCGACCGGAACGGGGTAGTTGTATCCTGGGGTCGTGAGCTTCACGACTACGGAGAATCGCTCCCCCGCCGCGACGGGGACGAGCGTCCCGAACGGAACCGTGTGATACCCCGTCTCCGCGAGCGTCCCGCTCGCGGAGAGCGTCGCCGTTCCCGAGACGGGGTTCCCCGCCGTCGCGTTGCGATAGACGCGGATCTCGTAGACGGAGTTGGGCATGTACGCGTAGAAGGAGGCCGCCGCGACGCTCTCGGACGCCTGGGCGGTCCACATGTTCGCGAACCATGCCGTATCGACGTCGCCGCCGCCGGCGTTCCTCACCCATCCGAGCGGGTCGTAGTCGTACCGGCGAAGGTATGGGTCAGCCGTCGCGCCGACGTAGGCGACTCCCGAGTCGAGCGACGGTTCATAGTACGAGACGTAGAAGTATCCTGCGTCGCCCCACCCCGTTCCCCAGCTGTTCTTCACGATCCACGCGCCGGGTCCGGCGGGCTGCGTCGCGAAGTTCGCGGCCGGGTACGCATCGTTCCATCCGACGATGAGAACCGCATGGTTCGCCGATTTGTTTCCGACGGCCGTGTAATACGAATTCGTCGCCGCGTCCCACATCGCGGGGTCGGACTCGTTCATCCAGATGCCGATAGACACCGCGCCTTTGTCGATCACGGCCTGTTTGACCGTGTCGCGGATGAGCTCGGGGTATAGATCGGAAGAGCACACGTCTGAACTCCAGTCACGTGGCCTTATCTC
>CALFXN010000564.1 GCA_937957815.1 uncultured Synergistales bacterium | reverse complement strand
TGTTCGTCGTGCTGCTCCTTCGCGAACTCGATGATCAGGATCGCGTTCTTCGCCGACAGGCCGACGAGCAGCAGGATCCCGAGCTGCGCGTAGATGCTCAGCGAGATCTTCATGATGAAGATCCCGACCAGGGCGCCGAGAAGCGCGACGGGCAGCGAGAGAATGACGCCCATCGGCACCGTCCAGCTCTCGTACTGCGCGACGAGGAACAGGTACCCGAACAGGACCGCGATCGCGATGATGATCCCCGTCTGCCCCCCGGCCTCGCGCTCCTGGAACGACATTCCCGACCACTCGTACGAATACCCTTCGGGCATCGCCGCCGCGATCTTTTCGACCGCGTCCATGCCCTCTCCGGACGAGAAGCCCGGCCTCGTGATCGCCGTGATCCCCGCGCTCGGGAACAGATTGTAGCGGTTGACCGTCCGCGGCGCGAGCGTCTTGCGGAGCGTCGTGAAGCTCTGCACGGGAACGTTCTCCCCCGTCGTCGCGCTCTTGACGAAGACGCTCCCGATGTTGTCGATCCGGTTCCGGTACGCCCAGTCGGACTGGAGGATGACCTTGTTGACGGTCGTTCCGATGTTGATGTCGTTGACGTAGGCCGTTCCGAAATACGTCTGAAGGGTATTGTAGACGCTCGCGACCGGAACGCCGAACATCTGCGCCTTCTCCCGGTCGACATCGAGATAGATGTGCGGCGTGTCGGACGTGTACGAACTGAACGCGTACATGAATTCCGGCGACCGGTTGATCTTGCCCAGAATATCGTTCAGCACCCGGGACAGCCGCTGCGGATCCTTGTCCTGCGTCGCCTGGAGGCGGACGTCGAGTCCTCCCGAGATGCCGAGCCCCTGGATCGCGGGCGGCGTGACGACGTTGATGCGCGCCTCCGGGGCGGCCGCCGTGATCGCGCGGATCCTGCCGACGATGGCGTCGAGCTTTTTCCCCGGCGTGTTTCTGTTGGACCACTCGTCGAGCGCGAAAATGACCGAGCCGACGTTTTCGCCCGAATCGCCCCCGAAGCTGAACCCCGCGATGCTGATGACCGACCGGACCCCGGGAATCTGCCGGAACTGCGGGACGAGCTTGTTCAAGAGCGCGAGCGTCCGTCCCTGGGTCGCGCCCTCGGGAAGCTGGATGAGCGCGAAGGCGGCCCCCTGGTCCTCGTCGGGGACGAACGACGTCGGCGTGATCTTCATGATCGCGAGGGAAACGCCGACCACGAGGGCGAAGAGTCCGACCGTGACCAGCGTCCGGCGGGCGATCCACATTGCGCCCTTGACGTAGCCGCGTGCGGCCAT
>CALFXN010000563.1 GCA_937957815.1 uncultured Synergistales bacterium | reverse complement strand
TGCGAGAAAATCGGGGTCGGAGCGGCTCGCATCCTCGGCCGAGAACTCGACATCCTCTGCGAGCGACCGTGCGTATGAGACGCCGCGACGGATCTCTTCGATCACCTGATCCGGCGTCATTCGAAGCTTGTACTCCATGTGGATCGGACTCGTAGCGAGAAACGTGTGGATTCTCGGGCGTTTCGCGACGCGGACGGCCGCCCACGCCGCATCCAAATCGGTCGTTCTCGTCCGGGCGAGCGCCGCGATCACTGGACCTGAAACGCGTTCGGCGACGGTTCTGACGGCATCGAAATCGCCCTTCGATGCGGCGGGAAATCCCGCCTCGATGATGTCGACGTTCATTCGGGAGAGTTCGAGCGCGATCCGCAGTTTTTCCTCCGTATTCGAATTGATTCCGGCGGCCTGTTCGCCGTCGCGCAGCGTCGTGTCGAAGATTCGTATGGACGGTGTTCTCGTCATTGCTGTCACACTCCTGACATCTGGCGTTCGTTCATCTATGCAGTCTCTTCCGGCCGGGAAAAGAGCATAAAAAAAGGGCCGGAACCTCTTGTGCGAGAGGTTCCGGCCCGGGAAGCCGAGGATGCAGCCTGTCAGGCTGCCGGCGTTCCTGGGGGGAACCGGCAACCGAGGAGGAGGCACAGGGAAAGAACATTCCGCGTGGTGCGAGGACGTGCGATCTTCATCGTGCTGATTCCCTCCTTTGCCATAATATCGTCGGAAAGTCAGTAAATTGACGGGAATTCTACCCTCATATTCCATACCGTGTCAATATGCAACTTTTGTACGAAAAAAGTCAACCTTTTGCGTTCACGGGTTTTACCGGGTGGCAGCACTGTTCGGATTCGCTCCCGAAGCTGATTTGTATTTCATGATCTGGAGGGCGGACGATGTCGTTTGAGGAGGATGCACGCTTTGTATTCTTAAAACAAATTGTGTCTTGTTTCGAGGCGGGGTATAATTTGGATCCATTTCAGTATTCCACATTACGCTATGAGGAGGGAACAATGCCATGAAAAAGGTGTACGGTCTCATTCTCCTGTTCTTGTGTTTCGGATCCGCCGCGTTTGCGGCCGTGACCGGAGCGGAAGCGCCCAAAGGGGAGGAGCCCCTGCTGATAACCAACGCGGGGCAGGGACCGGGGGGCAAGATGGGACGGCTCCTCGTAACCCGCGCGGCCGTCGTGAAGGAGCTGACCTACAACGCCGAACCGAAGCCCGACGATCTCGCAGCGGGCGGGTACAAGACCATGCTCGTCGTCATCGGGTCGTCCGCCAAGGGGCTCGGCGCCTCTGGAATCACGATCGACCAGGAGGTCGACCGCCTGAACGCCATGATGGCGAAGGCGAAGGAACTGAAGATCCAGGTCATTGCGGCCCATATCGAGGGCAAGGCCCGACGCGGCAAGCCCGGCAGCGCCGACGAGCGGTCCATCGACGCGATCCTTCCGTTCGCCTCGCACATCGTCGTGAACCGGGAAGGGGACGCCGACGGGAGGTTCACCGACTTCGGGAAGCAGAACAATATCCCCGTCAGCTATCTCGACAACGCCATGGACCTCAATGAGTTCGCAAAAAAGATGTACGCGAAATAACCCCCTCCCCGGCATGAACGATCATCCCCGGCGCGGACGGGAGGTCCTGTGATGTACGCCGAAACGTCTCTTGTCCTCGCCGCGATGGTGCTGACCTTCGCGCTCGCGAGCTGGAAGCTCAAGTCGCCGGAACTCTCGATGGTGATCACGGCGATCGTCGGCGCCTTCGTCGGACGTCTCGGCTTTCCCGTGCGTCTCCTCGTCGAGGGGACGTTCACGTATTTCGACGTGGCGTTCACGTTCCTGACGGCGTCGATCTTCATCAACTTCTACTCGGAGACGGGCGCGATGGACGCGCTCGTCCTCAAGATGGTGGACCGGTTCTACGACCGCAAGTGGGTGCTGTTTTTCCTCCTTGCGGTCATCATGCTGATTCCCGGTGCGCTGACCGGGGCCGGAAGCGTCTCGATGTTCGTCGTGGGCGGGATGGTCGCGACCGTGCTGCGTCTGAGCGGCATCGCGGAAAACCGGATCGTCGCGTTCATCTACGTGACGTCGATGCTCGCCGCCGTCGCGCCGCCGATCAACCTCTGGGTCATGCTGATGTGCGCGCAGGCGAACATGCCCTACGTGGGCTTCGA
>CALFXN010000562.1 GCA_937957815.1 uncultured Synergistales bacterium | reverse complement strand
CGTGATTCTGGCGCTCGCGATCCGTTGCATGTTCCGGGAGCGGGACTTCTGGAAGCAGGCTACGGCCGCGCTCGTCGTCGTGCCGCTCGTACTGCGGCTCCTGATGATCAAGTGAGGGGGGAGGACATGAAGCGACTGCCTGCGCCCTCGTGGAAGACGGCGTTCGTGCTTCTGTGTCTCGCGATCCTCGTCGCGTATGTCGCAGCCCGGGACTTCGGCTCGATGCGCCGTCCCGACGAATTTGTCCCGACGGAGGGGTTCGCGAGGAAGATGCTTTCGGAGTACTTCCCGCCGCTGAAAGGGACCGACGCGGATACGCCCGTCTTCATCCGGGAAGGCAAGGAGCCGGGAGGAACGGTGCTCATCCTTGGCGGGACGCACCCGGTGGAATCAGCCGGGATCCTCGCGGCGACGGTCTTTCTCGAAAACGCGTCCGTTTCGCGCGGCCGCCTGATCGTCATTCCGAACGCGAACGCGATGGCGCTGACCCACAACTCTCCGCAGGAGGGGCATCCGCAGCGAATTGCGCTCACGCTCCGCGACGGAAGTGTCCGGACCTTCCGCTACGGGTCGCGCGCGACGAACTCGACGGATGAGTGGCCCTTTCCGGAGATCTACGTCCACCCGGCGTCGGGACAGAAGCTCTCCGGAAAGGAACGGAGCAACCTGAACCGCTGTTATCCCGGCGTACCCGACGGATCGATGACGGAGCGTCTCGCCTACGCGATCGTGCAGCTTATCCGGAAGGAAAAGGTGGACCTCGCGTTCGACCTTCACGAGGCGTCGCCGGAATATCCGGTCGTCAACGCGATCGTCGCGCACGAACGGAGCATGGAGCTTGCGGCGATGGTCGCGATGGAGCTCGAGGGACTCGGCATTCCGATCCGCCTCGAACCGTCGCCGAAAAATCTTCGCGGACTGAGTCACAGAGAATGGGGCGACGCGACAGATGTGTTGCCGATTCTCATGGAAACGGGGAATCCGAGTCAGGGGCGACTCCGCGGACGAACCGACGAACGTCTGGTCCTGACGGGCGAGGACAAGGCATACACGAAAGCCGCCGCGCTCGGTCGTCTGTTCATCCCCTACGGGGGGAATCAGCCCATAGCCTATCGGGTTGCGCGCCATGTGACGGCGGTCAGGATATTCGTCGAGAACCTCGACATGGTGCGACCCGGGAAAGGGGTGACGCTGGAAGGCATTCCCGGGTACGAGGAGATCCTGAAACAGGGTGTGGAATCGTTCCTGAAACCTGTTCCTAAAAAACGGGAGGTGGAGATATGAAACGTGTTCTGATCTGTGTCGGGATTCTTGCGCTTCTTGTCACGGGAGCGGCGGGCGCCGCCGATGTCGTCGACGTGCGCGCGAAGAACGGGATGGTCTCGTCGGCGCACGAGCTCGCGTCGAAGGCCGGGGTTGAAATCCTGCAGAAGGGCGGCAACGCGGTCGACGCGGCCGTTGCGACGCAGCTCGCGCTGAACGTCGTCGAGCCCAACGCTTCGGGAATCGGCGGCGGCGGATTTATGACGATCCGGATTGCGAAAACGGGCGAAGTCGTCGTTCTCGACTATAGGGAGATCGCTCCGCTCTCCGCGACGAAGGATATGTTCGCCTCGGAGGAATCGAAAAAGGCGAAGGAGTCGGAACTCGGAGGAAAGGCGATCGGCGTCCCCGGCGCGGTCAAGGGGATGTTCACAGCGCTCCGGAAGTACGGGACCATGTCGTTCGCGCAGATCGCCGAACCCGCACTTCGCCTCGCCGAGGAAGGATTCGAAGTCCATCCGATGCAGCAGCAGATCATCACGGATGAGTTCGACAAGCTCACAAAATACAGCCCGAAGTGCGCTTTCATCGTCGACGGACTTCCCGCGCAGAAGGGAACGATCCTGAAACAGCCCGAACTCGCGAAGACATTCAGGATGCTCGCGAAGGACGGTCCGGACGCCTTCTACAAAGGCTCCATCGCCGACGCGATTGTCGCGTCCGTGAATGCGGCGGGCGGCAGGATGACGAAGAAGGACCTCGCGAACTATGAACTCGTCGTACGCGAGCCAATCATGGGGAACTATCGCGGATACTCGATCTTCTCGGTTCCGCCCGCATCGAGCGGCGGAACGCATATCGTCGAGCTGCTGAATATCATGGAAACCTTCCCGGTCGGAAAGTGGAAGCACA
>CALFXN010000561.1 GCA_937957815.1 uncultured Synergistales bacterium | reverse complement strand
GACACTTGTCAAGCGGTTACGGAATTCTTGTTTTGTCGGAAAGCGATAATGGTCATCCGAAGGGCGCGCCGGAGCAATAGCCCTGACGGCATTCGATTCCGGTGTCCCGCGCGATGCGGTGAATCGCGATGGGAATGCATGGAATGATACTCGTGGAGGCGAGTGCCGCGAGAATGGCTCCGTACGTAAATCTCTCGCCGCCGAACGCCGGCTTTCCGGAGAGAATGGACGGCCGTTCCGTTTCCCGAGGGGTCGGTATGTCTCGATTTTCCAGGGTATCGTCGCCAACTCGTTATCGCCTCATGGATCCGGAAGCGCCGACGATCAGAAGGGAGTGTACCAGAAAGAGCAAAAGGCATGAAGATGCCGACGTCGTTCAGGAAAAGCTGTGGTACCTTAATCCGAAAGATGCGGAACGCATCGCTTTCGTTCCGCGGGGAGGGGATGAGCGAATGGGTTTTGCGGACATCATCGGACCGGTCATGATCGGTCCCTCGTCGAGCCATACCGCCGGGGCTGCGCGACTCGCGCGGCTGGCGTCGGCCTGCTGGGGAAACGAACCTTTGCGGGAAGTCGTCGTGTTTCTCCGCGGCAGCTTCGCGTTTACGAGCCGGGGGCACGGGACGGACAAGGCTATCGTCGCGGGGTTGCTCGGAATGATGCCGGACGATCCCGGAATCAGGGACGCGCTCGGGATAGCCGCGGAGAGGGGATTCCCGTACCGTTTCGACAGGGACGAGATCGAGGGGGTACATCCGAACTCCGCCCGATTCCTGTTCACGGGGTGCGACGGTCGAACGCTCGAAGCGGTCGGCGCGTCCGTCGGAGGCGGCGCCGTCGAACTGCAGGAGATCGACGGCTTTCGGATGCAGATCACGGGGGAGTTTCCGACGTTCGTCACCTTTCACAGGGACACGCACGGCGTCGTTGCGGCGGTGGCCGCCCTGATGGCGGACCGCAGGATCAACATCGCGTCGTTGACGCTCCACAGGAAGGCACGAGGCGGGCTCGCGTCCCTCGTCGCCGAAATCGACCACCCCGGAGCGCCGGACGAAACCCTTCGCGACGCGGTTGCGGCAGCGCATCCCGCGATTCTGCGGGTGGTCGAACTTTGCACGTCGGGAGGGAACTGACGATGAGATCGATTTCGGAAATACTGTCCGCGTGTTCGGAATCCGGATGCCGCTTCTCGATGCAGGCTCTCCGGATTGAATCCGCGGAATCCGGAGCGCCCGAGGAAACGATCCTGGCGCGCCTCGCTTCGCGACTCGACGATATGGAGCTCTCCGTCAGGGAATCGCTCGCGAATCGGTGGCGGGGGCATATCGTTCCCGCCGAGGCGCAGCTCCTCTCTTCGGTCGAGGGGACGACGCTTTCCGGAGATTTCATCCTTCGTGCGAGCCGGATCGCGATGGCCGTGGCCACGTACAACGCAGCGATGGGGCGGATCGTCGCCGCACCGACGGCCGGAAGCTGCGGCATTCTGCCCGGAGTCCTCTTCGCGTTCCGGGACCTTCGCGACGCGACGCGGGAAACGCTGCTTCGCGGGCTCGTAACGGCGGCGGCGGTCGGTGAGGTCGTCGCCGCCCGCGCGACGCTCGCCGGAGCTTCCGGCGGGTGTCAGGCCGAATGCGGCGCTGCGGCGGCGATGGGGGCCGCTGCCCTTGTCGAAATGCGCGATGGAACGCCGGAGGCCGTCGCACACGCCGTCGCGCTGACCTTCAAGTCGATCCTCGGACTCGTCTGCGACCCCGTCGGTGGTCTTGTGGAGTCTCCATGCATCAAGCGGAATGCGCTTCTTGTGGCGCCAAGCATCCTCGCCTCGGATCTCGCGCTTGCGGGGGTCCGTTCGCTTCTTCCCGCGGACGAGGTCATCGACGCGATGGGTGACGTCGGGCGGGCACTTCCCGAGTCGTTACGGGAAACGGCAAAGGGAGGGCTTGCGGTTACGCCGACCGCCAAGGAACTCGTGCGGCATTTTTCGTTGTAGGCGTGAGCCGGAAGTCGACTGAGGGGAGACCGGCTTGTCCGGACTCCCCTCAACGAAACTCTGCGCCGTCTTCTGATCGACTATGGGTTCCGCGACAGAAAAAATGACGGGAGCGAATACTGGGTCGGAAGGTTAACGACGAGCGTCCGGGCGCACCGGCGTCAGGAAGCGCCGCCGCGCCTCCTTCCCGTGAGGCGGGAGTCTTTCCGGTTCGCCTTCGCCGCTTTCCTTCCCCGATATTCGTTCCGCTTTCTGGACGGTGTCTTTTCCCTCGTCCTCCTTCGGGTGGTATCATTCTTGAAATCGGATCGTTTCACTTTTTCGATAATCAGGGAGGTGGTCTTGAGAATGGAGCCGGTGAACACCATCGTGCTGCGGCACATCGAAAGCGTCATGAACGAACAGGGGTATCGCGTCTTTACGACGGAGGATGGAAAGATCCTCGCGATGGACGATTCCTATCAGGTCCGTTTCAAGTTCGATCCGATGTTCACGGACAACGATTTCAGCTGTCAGGTTCTTGCATGGACCGAAAACGGTCTCCGTATCCGCGAGAGTTTCAATATCTCGTGGACCAATGGAGAGGCGATCAGGAAGTTTATCGAGTACATCAAGAACCTCTGAAGGGCGAAGAGATCGCCGGAACGGAAGATGAGCGGGATTTTCGCTCGTCAGGACGGATCTTCACGCACCATCGCTACGCTTGCGGGCGTCCTTTTTCGGAGGGGAAGGCGGATTCTCGGAAACGAAGCCGGGAGGGAAAACGAATGAATGAAGAAAGCGTGTCGTGTACAGACGGAGACGAAACGACGGATGGCAGGGAAGCCGGTTCGCCGGCGAAGCTCAGGAACGATGCGGAACGGATCGCCAGGTCGGCGATCGACGAATGTCTCCCCGAGGCCGCTGTCCGGCGCGCGCTCGACGGCAGGTCCTTCCCGGGACGGGTCGTCCTCGTCTCGGTCGGAAAGGCCGCGTGGCGAATGGCCGACGCGGCGCTCGGACTTCTCGGCGACAGGATCGCGCGGGGCGTCGTCGTCACGAAGTACGGGCATTCCGGGGGAGCGCTCCGCGACTTCGACATCATCGAAGCCGGGCATCCCGTTCCGGACGGCAATTCACTCAAAGGGGCCGAAGCGTCACTCGAAGCCGTGAGAAACCTCGACGAACGGGATACGGTTCTGTTCCTCGTCTCGGGAGGCGGTTCTGCCCTCTTCGAATGTCCTCTCCCAGGCGTGAGTCTCGCGGATCTCGAGAACGTCACGAGGCGGCTTCTCGAATCCGGCGCCGACATCCGCGAAATCAACACGATCCGGAAGCGGCTCTCTTCGGTAAAGGCCGGACGTTTCGCGCTGGCCGCCCGTCCCGCGCACGTTCTGACGCTTGCCCTCTCGGACGTCCTCGGCGACAGGACCGACACGATCGCGTCAGGTCCAACCGCCCCGGACGGTACGACCTCGGACGAGGCGTTCCGCATCCTTTCGGGGTATGGAATTGTCATTCCGGAGTCCCTTTCCGGGCGTCTTTCGATTGAAACGCCGAAGGTACTCCCGAAAAGCGAATACGTCGTGGTCGGCAGCGTTCGCACGCTCTGCGACCACGCCGCGGAGAAGGCGGCGGAACTGGGGTACCGCGTCGTCGTTCTGACGACGTCGTTGAATTGCGAAGCCCGTGAAGCAGCCCGTTTTCTCGCGTCGATCGCACGCGAGGAACTTTCGGCGGACCGTCCCGCCGAATGCCCGTGCGCGGTGATCGCGGGCGGAGAGACCGTCGTTCGCGTCACCGGAAGGGGACTAGGCGGACGGAACCAGGAGATCGCACTCTCGGCGGCCTGTTCGCTTGACGGAATCCGTGGGGCTGTCCTGCTCTCGGTCGGATCCGACGGTTCAGACGGCCCGACTGACGCTGCGGGCGGAATCGCGGACTGGAATACGGCGGCACGGATCCGGACGGCCGGCGGAGACCCGGAGGCGTTTCTGCGGGACAACGATTCGTATCATGCGCTCGATCTCGCCGGAGACCTTCTGAAGACGGGCCCTACGGGAACGAACGTCAACGATCTCGCGATCGTTCTGTGCGATCGGTCCTGGTGATGCAACGCGGAATTCGTCGACCGTTCTGAAGATGTTCTTGACATGACACAGGAGGGAAGATATAAAATGACAGCCGTAAATGGATCCATTTTTGTGTCCACAGGAGGCGACGATCCTGAAGGAAAGGCTTAATGCGGACGAAAGAGCGTTTCGCCACATCATAGCGGCCATTGTTTCCCACAGGGTCCGTCCCGGGGACCGGATCTACGAGCCCGCCCTGTCGCAGGAGCTCGGGTTGAGCCGGACTCCGATCCGGCATGCGATCAGCCGATGCCTCTCAGAAGGCATCCTCGAGAAGAACAGGGGACAGAAGGGGTATGCCGTTCCGATCCTGACTCCCGAAGACATGGAACAGGTGTTCCAGGCCCGCGAGGCGATCGAAGGGCAGGCCGCCCGGCTTGCTGCTCTCAAGGGCCTTCCGGAGGAGATCGAAGAGCTCAGGCTTCTGAACCGCCTGGAGCGTGAAACGTTCGAATCCGCCACGCGGGAGGAATACGCCGAGCTCAACAGGAAGTTTCATTTCCTCATCGCCTCCATGAGCAGAAACGTGTATCTCGAACGCTACGTGACGCAGGTTTACTGGCGCTCCCAGCTCTATACCTTCTATCTCGGGTGGTTCTATTCCTTCGGAGTGGAGGGAACGCGGCGCCTGGACCACCACGTCAGTCATCTGGAGCACGCCGGAATCATCGACGCGCTCGAGAGAAAAGATCCCGACGCCGCCCGCGAACAGATCGTCCAGCATCTCCGGGCGACGTATCACGTGAGGTTTCTTCCCCGCTGAGAGAGGTGAGGCCGCGTCGACCGATTCTTCGTTTTGACCGATGCTGTTTGCGCGTACTGCCGAAGGCTTCCTGATCTGTCGAAGGAGGGGTCGGTTCCATGGATGTATTCAGCAACGCTTTCGAGAAGAAATGGTTCTGGGTTTTCACGGTCCTTTTTGTCGTCATTATGATTCCTTTGCCGTTTTTCTACGTCGAACGGTATATTCCGTCCCTTTGGGGACTTCCGCTCTTATCGTCGGCTGGACGGGTCATACGCTTGTCGCGATGTTCCTGATCTTCGTTTTTTACATACAGGCGATGAAACGGCCCGAATATCACGAGTTTGACGAAAAGTAGGAGGGAAGCGGAATGGATGCCGTTTCGAAACTGATATCGCCGGTTCCGGGAGTGTTCTTCACGGTTCTCGGCGGGTATTTCGTGATTATGGCGTGGATCGGGTATGTCGCTTCGAAGAAGACGACGACGCTCGGCGAATTTTTCGTCATGAACGGCAAGGCGGGTGCGGTCGTCAGCGGCCTTGCGTATTTCGCGACGCAGTACAGCATGAGCACGTTCATGGGATGCCCGGCGACGTGTTACAAGGTCGGGTATGCGGGACTCACGATTTCAGTCCCCGGGCTCGTTTTCAGCATGATCATCCCAGCGCTGCTCATCGGAAGAAAGCTCATCCGGCTCGGGCACAGGTACGGATTCCTGACGATGGCGGACTATCTCGCCGATCGGTACGAGTCCGACGGAATCCGCAGCCTTCTCGCGGTCATGATGGTCGTTTTCATGATTCCGCTCATGGGGGCGCAGACGATCGGAGCCGGAATCATCTGGCGGACGTTCACCGGGCAGCCTGAATGGGTCGGCATCGTCCTGATGGGCGTCATCGTCATTATCTACTGCATGTCCGGCGGCATCAGGGGGGCGATGCTGACCGACGTCATCCAGGGAAGCCTCATGGTTCTCACGGCGATCTTGACATTCATCATTTCGGTTCGGATCGGCGGGGGGTTCGAAGCGATCAACAGGAAACTGCTCGAAATGAATCCCGCCTACCTGAGCCACCCAGGCATCGGCGGCGTTTATGGCTGGGGCAACTACGTCTCGATGATCGTCATGTGGAGCTTCTTTTCGATCGGTCAGCCGTCGCTTTCCACGAAATTTTTCGCCATGAAGGATTACAAGGTCATGTTCAAGGCCGTCATTCTCGGGACGATAGGCATGTGGCTCGCGGCGACGCTCATCGAATGGGCCGGAGTGAACGCGATCGTGTCGATCCCCGGACTTGAGGGGAAGCAGATCGACTTCGTCGTCCCGCTCATTCTGCAGCAACAGATCAGCCCCGTCTTCTCTGCGCTTCTCATTGCGGGAATCGTCGCGGCGGGAATGTCGACGATCGACAGCCTGCTCATCGTTTCGACGGGCGCGATCACGCGTGACATCTACCAGAAGATCGTCAACAAAAACGCCTCCGATGCCGACATATTCCGCCTCTCGCGGTACGTTACCATCGTCATCGGCATCGTGGCGATCGTTTTCGGAATCTCGCGGCCCGGGACGATATTCAAGCTCGTCCTCTTCGCCTTCGGCGGTCTCGGCATCTGGGCGGCGCCGATCCTGATGGGGATGTACTGGAAACGGGCGACGAAACAGGGCGCGATAGCCTCCGTAGTGGTCGGCGTGGCCGTGTACATCGTTATCTCGATGCACTTCAAGTCCTGGGCTCTGGGATTCAATCCCCTTCTCGTTTCCTGGTGCATCGCGATGCTCGTTCACTATGTCGTGAGCCTCGCGACCTCTCCGAATTCCGAGTCGACAATAAGGCGTCACTTCGAACTGGAGTAACACCCTCTCATGAAAGACGACCCGCCTTATTCCCCCGGGGCGGGCCGTCTTTTTTCAAGGTGGTTTCGTCTCTCAAAGGAGGCTGGTATCATGTATCTGGAAAATATGACGTGGAAACGTGCCGGAGAATGCATGGGATCATGCCCGCTCGTCCTGATCCCGCTCGGAAGTGTCGAACAGCACGGTCCGATCGGGCCGCTCGGGACGGATTTTCTGATTCCCGACGCGTTCGCCCGCAGGATAGAGGAACGTATGCCGGACGACGTCCTCGTCCTTCCGGCCATGCCGTACGGCGTATGTCCGTATCACATTGGCTTCGCCGGGACGATTGACATCGGAACGGACGCCCTCACCCTCGTCCTGCGGCGGATAGCGGAAGCAATGATGCGCCACGGGGCCCGGAAGTTCTTCTTCCTGAACGGTCACGGCGGGAATGGTCCGGCACTCGATGCGGCAGCGCTTTTCATCTATCGGGAGGGCGGACTCGCGGCCGTCGCCGACTGGTGGAGCATCGCGGGACAGCTGAATCCGGACTGGGTCGGCGGGCACGGAATGGGGCAGGAAGCGTCCATGATGATGTCGATACGGCCTGGAACGGTCGATATGGAGACGTTTTTCCGGGGACGCGTCAATCATCTCGGCGACTCGCTGCGAAACACGCATCTGACGCAGGTCAGGTTCGGCAAGGGAACGTTCCGTATCGTCAGGGACGTGTGCGATGTCGAAACGAGCGGCGCCTTCGGCGGGCCGGATGATCCGGCGAAGGCCTCGAAAGAGTGGGGCGACGAGATGTTTGCGACCATGACGGAGTACTTCTGCGACTTCCTGCAGGAGTTTCAGTCGGTTCCGTTGCGGTAGGAAACGGAGACGGCATCGGCGCCGCCGTTGCGGGTGCCGGTGAGATTTGACTGCTGGGGGTTGCGTGCGATTGAAGAGTCTTCTGATATGCGGTGGAGAAGTGTTTACGCCCGATCCCGCTGGATTGGCTGATATCCTTGTCTTCGGCGGGACCGTTCATTCCGTGGCCCCGGATATCTCCGGGGAGGCCGTGCGTGGAGTCGATGCGAACGTCCGCGTGATCGACGCCGGAGGGTGTTGCGTCGTTCCGGGACTTGTGGACCAGCACAACCACATCAACGGCGCTGGCGGCGAAGGCGGACCGGAATTCCGGACGCCTCCGGTGACGGCGGGAACCCTTTTCCGCGCCGGAATCACGAGCGTCGTCGGGATGCTCGGGACGGACGGGGTCGGGCGTTGCCTGCAGGAACTTCTCATGAAGGCCCTCGGGCTCGATCGGGAAGGCGTCAGCGCGTGGATCCTCACGGGCGCGTACCAGCTTCCGGGGCCGACGATCACGGGAAGCGCCCTCGGCGATATCATGTTTATCGATAAGGTCATCGGGACGAAGATGGCTCTTTCGGATCACAGAGGGTCCCATCCTTCAGAAGAGACGATCCGCCGGACGATATCGGAGACACGTCGCGGGGGAATCCTCTCGGGCAAGGGTGGCATGTCGGTCGTCCACATGGGGTCCGAAAAGACCGGATTCCGTCCCATTTACGATGCCATCGGTGAGACGGACATTCCGCTGACCCAGGTGTTGCCGACGCATTGCGGCAGGAACCGAGCCCTTCTCGACGAGGCGATCGAATGGGCGCTTCGCGGCGGCTGCCTCGACATCACCACGAGTGGAGGCGGGGGACGTGCCGGAATCTCGCTGTCGGCGCCCGACGCGGTCATGCGATGTCTCGAAGCCGGAACGCCGCTCGACAGAATCTCGATGAGCACCGATGGGAACGGCAGTCTCCCGTCGTTCAACGAGCGGATGGAATTCACGGGCATGGACGTCGGAAACCCGGCGAGCCTGCACGACGCGATGGCCGAACTCGTCCTGCGATGCGGGCTTCCGCTCGGAGACGCGCTTTCTCTGTGTACGCGAAACCCGGCTACGCGAATGCGCCTTCCCCGAAAGGGGGAACTGAAGGC
The DNA here is from genome assembly GCA_937957815.1 of uncultured Synergistales bacterium. Classification (GTDB taxonomy): domain Bacteria; phylum Synergistota; class Synergistia; order Synergistales; family Aminobacteriaceae; genus CALFXN01. Next base: position 1,536 of record CALFXN010000561.1, on the reverse strand, counting down.
GGGATCGGATGCCGATATCCTCGTGCTCGAGCGGAACTCCCTGAGCGTCAGGGCTGTCGTCGCGCGCGGGGAGATCGCCTTTCTCGACGGAAAGCTCCTTCGGCGGGGGACGTTCGAAAGGGAATAGCGCCCCTCCGATTCGCGAGATGAGGGAACGAATCGTCGACGCGACAGGCGATCCTTCCGGGATCGCCTGTTCGCTTCTGCGGGATTCGGTCGGCGAGAAATAGGAAACGTCTCTTGTAGAATGGGAAAAACACGCTATACTCATATAGGTCAATATAGGTCAAGGATGTGATCGCATGGGTGTCGCCTACAAGAACTACTATGAGATTCTCGGCGTCGGAAGGGACGCGACCGAAGATCAGATCAGGAAAGCGTACCGGAGGCTCGCGAAGAAATATCACCCGGATGTCAACAAGGACCCCGGTGCCGAAGCGAAATACAGGGAGATCAACGAAGCGTACGAAGTCCTCAAGGACCCCGGGAAACGCGGACGTTACGATACGCTCGGCGAAAACTGGCAGACCGGGCAGGACTTCCAGCCGCCGCCCGGATGGACGCATCGCGGACCGGGGGGGCAGCCCGGAGACGAATCGTGGGGCGGGTTCAGCGACTTCTTCCGGGTGATCTTCGGAGGCCAGGGGCAGGGAGGAGTGGATCTCGGCGACATTCTCTTCCGTTCCGGAGGAAGAAGACAGGAGTCCCCAGCCGCCGAACTCGAGCTGACTCTCTCGCTTGACGAGGTCATCGCCGGCGGTACGAAGTCGATCGCCTACGAAACTCGGGAGCCAGGACACAACGGAATGATCGTCCCTCAAAGGAAAACCGTCAACGTGAACCTGCCTCAGGGCGTTACGGAAGGATCGCGTATCCGGCTCGCCGGGAAGGGCCCGGGGGGCGGCGACCTCTACATAACGATTCACGTCGACGGAGCCGGATTCACGCTCGACGGACACAACCTCAAAACGACGGTTGCGGTCGCTCCGTGGGAGGCGGCGCTCGGCGGGGTCATTCCCGTGCGGACGCCGGGAGGACGCGTGGCGATGCGTCTTCCCGAGGGGGCTCAGGGGGGGCAGACGTTCCGTCTCAAGGGAAAGGGGTTGCCGCGACGAAAGGGGGCCCTTCCGGGGGATCTTCTCGTCACCGTGGAGATCGCGGTCCCGAAATCGCTGACGCCCAGAGAGCGGGAACTCTTCGAGGCGCTCGCCTCGGAATCGTCTTTCGAACCTCGTCCGGCCGAACGGGTCGAGCGCGCGAAATAGCGATCAATCGAGGGAGAGGGTGTCGCCGTCGTGCCCTCTCCCCCGGGTCTTTCCGATCCTGACGACCTCGAACGACGTCGTCGCGCTGCTCCCCGCGGAGTCGGTCACCGCCACACGGTGCTTTCCCTGTGCCATCGTCCAGAAGAGAGACCCCGGATCGGTCTGCTTTCCGTAGAATTCCCCGTCCACGAACCAGAAGAAGGGTCGGACGCCGCCTTCGCACGTGAACGCGATCCGTCTCGAACCGTCACCCGGCGCGAGATAATAAATC
>CALFXN010000560.1 GCA_937957815.1 uncultured Synergistales bacterium | reverse complement strand
CGAGAGTTCGTACTTCTCCGCCTGAGAGCGGAGGCGCAGTTCGTCGATCCGGTCGATGACCTCGCGGAGATTGTAGCCGCTGCGGATCCTGTTCCGGATTTCGCCGAAGATCTCGCCGATCTTGTATTCGATCGTGTCCGGTCCGTCGGCCTTCCGCCGGAAGCTCTGAAGGTAGGGAAGGAGTTTGCTCTCCACGAAGTCTGTGAGGTCGTCGCCGGTCATCGCCCGGTTATGGTCGAGGGAGTCGTCGGCGCTCCTGGGCGCGGCCCAGGCGGTCCAGCGGTACGGTTCGTCGAGGATGTAGACGTATTTCCTTCCCGCAAGCGCGGCCTCGGTCGCCCTGTCCTGTTCCAGAGCGTCGAGGTATTTGAGAAAGAGCAGCCACGAGGTCTGTTCAGTGTAGTCGAGTTCCGTAGTGCATCCGGCTTCCTTTCGGAGAATATCGTCGATGTTTTTGAAGATCTGTTCAAACACTGGATGCCCCTCTTTCAATGTATGATGTTATGATGGCTCGCTCGCGGCATGGGTGTCGGAAGTCTTCCCTACGCCTTCAACATTCCAAGCAGCTCCGCGAGTTTCGTGACGCCTTTTTCCGCCGCATGCTGGCTGATCAGCCCTTTCTTGGCGAACCCGGTGATGCGCACGCCGCAGCGCCCTTCCTCGGCGTCGTCGCTCTCCACGCACAGGACGACCGGACTCATGTTCATGAGCCCCGCGCGGATCACACCCGTCACGCGCATGGATCCTTCTTCCGCTTCCTCGGCGAGACGACCGTTCTTGGCGAACCACGCGTAAAGCTTGAGAAGAAGGTCCTTCGGCTCGGTTTTCAGGCGCATTTCCCGCTCCACGACGTCCGTCTTCGACATCTTTGCTCCGAGCTTGGCGCCGAAGCTCGTCGCCGTTTTCGAAAAGGGTATCTTCGTTCCGGAGAGATTCATTCCGGTCTTCATCACCTGTCCCAGTTCCTCGATCAGAAGGCGATCGACGAGTCTCTCCCGGTCTTCCGGCATCTTCGGATCCACTCCTCGCGTGATGGGGTTCTCTTTCGCGTCAAGTATACCCCGCTATTCCGGGATACGAAGAAGTGCAAAGGCGCGATTGCGTTTTCTTATGGAATCGGAAGAATCCCGAAGAGCGTCTTAAGGCTGGAGGGCTAGAATTGATCATGACATCTGGGAGACATTCCCGCGCGAAAGCGAGGTATTTCGAAATGAAAAAAACGCTCGTATTTCTCGTCTCGATCCTTTTCGCAACGACATCCCTTCCTGCGTCCGTTTCCGCAACGGCTCAGGAAGCCGGACCGACGCTCGACGAGTGTCTGGCGCTCGCGCTCGAACATCATCCGGACATGGCGACGGCGACCACGAAGGTCCGGCGCGCCGTGAGCCAGACGAAGGAAGCCGCGGCCGACCTGCGACCGTCTCTCGCCGCCGCCGCGTCGGTCTCGACGAACGACGGTTCCACGAAGGAAAGCTACGGAGGCGGAGTCGGCCTGAGCCACACGATCTCCGACGGCGGACTTCGGGAACTCGCGCTGAAGAAGGCTGGGGTCTCGGTGACGGCCTCGGAGCGGGACGCGGTGCGCACGCGCCAGACGCTGCTCTTCGGCGTGAAGGAGGCCTTCTTCTCGCTGCTGCGGTATCACGAGGACGTCTCCGTGGCGCAGGAGACCGTGACGCTCTACGAAGCGCAGCTCGCACAGGCCAGGGCCTTCTACGATGCGGGGAAGACGAAGCGTTCCGACGTGACGACCGCCGAAGTGAACCTGAGCCAGGCGAAACAGGATCTGACGAAGGCCAGAGGATCGCTCGCTACGGCATGGGCGACGCTCGAAAACGCCGTCGGAACTCCGTTGCCCCGCGCGGGCAAGCGGCCGCAGATCCCCTCGTCCGACGTCCCGGCGACTCCGGCCGAGGAGGAAGCACTGAAGGAAGCCATGTCGCTCCGGCCCGACTACCAGGCGCAGGAAGCCCGGATCACGGCGGCCGGAATGGCCGTCTCCCACGCTGCGAAGGGCATGAATCCGACGCTGTCGATCAGCGGAGGGTACGACTTTTCCGACGGACACACGGGCTGGTCGGGGCAGTGGAGCGCCGCCATGAAGCTCTCGATTCCCGTGAGCGACGGAGGAGCGACCGCGGCGAAGACAGAAACGGCCCGGGCCGATCTCGACCTCGAGAAGCAGTCCCTCGAGAGCATCCGGCAGACGATTCTTCTCGAAGTCCGCACGGCGCTTTCCAATCTTGCGACCGCCGGGGAACAGGTCGCGACGGCGCGCGAGGGGTTGCGGCAGGCGAAGGAGAACATGGATCTCGCGGTGGGGCGGTACGGCGTCGGCGTCGGGACGAGCCTCGAGGTTTCCGACGCGGGGGACAAGTACAACAAGGCCAGAAAGGCCGTCGTTCAGGCGGATTTCGATCTCCAGATCGCCCGCGCGACGCTGGAGAAAGTTCTGGGGCGCGACGTGAAGGTTTCCGCAGCGACCGGCAGGGAAGGAAGGGATTTCAAATGAGGAAGACGTTACGGCGGCTGTT
>CALFXN010000559.1 GCA_937957815.1 uncultured Synergistales bacterium | reverse complement strand
CGAGTCGTTCAGCTCGAAGAGACCTTCGGCGTCGAGGGAGACGACCTCGTGAAGCGTCTTTGGGCTGTCGATGACCATGAAGTGGTTCTGGGCGTCGACGTAGGTTCGTTCGTAGAGCGTCGCACCGGAGAGCCCGGGAAAGACCGCCTTTTCGGCGAAGTTCGCGAGCGCCGTTCCGAGTTCCCTGTCGCCGCCCCCGGCCGCATATTTCAGGACGTCGAGAAATTCCGGCGACTGGTTCGTGTCGCGGAAGTGAGCGAGGAGGTAGTTCTGAAAGTTCTCCTTCTTCGACGTCGGGAAGTTCTTCATGAAGACCTCGTCCCGGAGAAACTCGAGAAACCACGACATTCCGTAGCCGAAGCGCTGATAGGGCTTCGCGTCCCCCCAGAGCAGGGGAAGCTTCGGTCCCTTGAGCCCGATCCTGATCTTCCCGAGGTCGGCGAGGTAGTTCGTGATCTTCAGCCCCCTGGCGTCGAAGGTCGAAATCGTCTCCCGCTCGAGAAGCGTCGCCGACGCTTCCGTCAGAAAGATGTTCCTGTTCGCGTTCGAGAGGTAGCGCTTCTGGATCGCGTGGAAGTATTCGTGGAGGACCGTGAGATAGAGGGTGTCTCGTCCGGTTTTCGCGTACAGGAAGAGATACGGGTCCGACGTCCACCGGATGACGGTCTCGCCGTCGTTCGCACCCGCCTTCGACGTCACGAAAACCGTGATCGGCCCCGGGTCGGCGAAGCCGCGCCCCGCCGGGTCGGTGACGAGAGTGCGTTTCGCGGTGAGGAGAGCCTCCCGGACCTCCGCGACGGCGTCGGGAACGCCGTACTGCATGAAGGCCCGCGCCCGGTTCCGTTCGAGATTCTCCCGAAGCGTGCCGAAGAGCGGCTGAAGCTCCCCGAGGATCGGTTCGACGGGCAGATTCGACTCACGCGCCCTCGCGATCCGCTTGTCGCGAAGCTCCGCGAGATCGATGACATTCTTCCTGTAGTCGTCCCAGAGGGCCCTGAAGACGATCTCGAGCGTTTTTTCATCCTTGAGCCCCTTGCTTCCCGACCCGAGCGATTTCGCCCACGCGATCGACCACCCCTCCGGGTCGGGATAGGGAGAAGAAATGAAGGGCGCCTCGTCGTGGAAGACGGACGGAAGTTCCGTCGGGGCCCGGATGACGGCGAGAACGGCCGATCCGATCGCCGTTCCGATCAGGACCGCGCCGAGGATGCTGAAGTGCGTCGTCTCGAACCGGAGCGTGTCGCCGTCCCTCGTGTGCGGGACGGGAAACCACGTCCGTCCGTCGCGGGAGATCATCGGAACGATCATGTCGGGCGACAGCGGCCCCGGAACGACGGGAAGCTTCATCGAAACGCGGACCGGTGCCGCGAAGACGTCGGCGCTCGACGCGTCCACCGTCCAGGCCCCGAGGAGCGAGGACGCGCCTCCAAGGACCGCCGGCGGCGGCGCGTCCGGCGGCGACTCCCCGCTGCCGACCGCCACGGTGACGGTGA
>CALFXN010000558.1 GCA_937957815.1 uncultured Synergistales bacterium | reverse complement strand
CGGAAGGGAGCTCGACGGGAAGGCTGGAGTGCCAGATCTTCTTGCCGCGCTGGAGTCGGCCGTTCCGGAGGACGTCTGGATCCGGCTTTTGTATCTGCATCCCGCAAGGATGGACGAGGCGTTCATCGACAGGCTTCTCTCGTTCAGGAGAGTTCAGAGGTATCTGGATATCCCCATTCAGCACATCGACGACGAGATTCTTCGCAGAATGCGTCGTCCCGGAAACTCGTCGCATATCAGACGTCTGTTTTCGTACGCGCGACAGGCCGACCCGCTGTTCACGCTGCGGACCACGCTTATCGTCGGCTTTCCGGGTGAGTCGGAGGTGGCTTTTGGGGGATTGCTCGACTTTCTCGGGGAGATGTCGATCGACCGCGTCGGCGCGTTCGTCTTTTCCCCCGAGGAAGGAACGCCGGCAGCGACGATGGACGGACAAATTCCCGACGCAGTCCGCGAGCGACGCTACGCGCGCCTCATGGAGCTCCAGTCCGGAATTTCCCTGGAACGCCAACGCCTTTTCGAAGGAAAGACGATGCGTGTCCTGCTCGAGGAGATCGACGTCGAGGGAGGACTCGCGTGGGGGCGTTCCTACCGCGACGCGCCCGAGGTCGACGGTCTTGTCGGCGTATCGCCCGCCGCAGGGCTTCGCGAGGGGGAGTTCGTTTCCGTCTCGATAACCGAAGCGGAAGAGTACGATCTTTTCGGGGTGCCTGCCGATGACGTTTCAACGACGTAGTCTTGCCGATCTCGTCAGCACCGTCTGCGGTCTCGGCCGTTTCTCCACGATGCCGGGAACTGTCGCCTCGGCTGCGGCCCTGCTTTTCGCGCTGTTCATTCCCCCGACCTGGTATCTCATCGCGATCGTCTGCGTCGTCGGAACGATCGCCTCGGACCGCTACGCCCGAGAGACGGGACGGACAGATCCGGGAGAGATCGTCATCGACGAAGTCGCCGGCATGTGGGCGGCCATCTTCGCACTGCCGCAAAGCATGTGGTTGCCTGCGCTGCTGCTCTTTCGCATTCTGGATATCCTCAAACCCTTTCCGGTGGGAGCCGCGGAATCGCTTCCGGGCGGCATCGGAATCATGGCAGACGACGTGGTCGGCGGCATCTGCACGAACCTGCTTCTGCGCGGACTGCACCTGTTCTTTTTCGGAGGCGGTATGGCGTTGATTTTTCGCTGATCTGCCGTACACTGGAGGTGGTTTCACTGAAGGACGCGGTTCTCGTCGCCCTCGGCGACGAACTCCTGAGCGGAATCCGCAGGGAGGGGAACTGCTCGTGGATGGCCTCCCGGCTTCACCGGGCGGGCTGGAAGGTTCGCGGAATCGAAATACTGCCCGATGATCCCGCAGTCTCCCTCGCGGCGTTGCGGCGCAGGGTCGGGAACGTGCGTCTGCTTGTCATTTCCGGCGGACTTGGACCGACGCACGATGACCGGACCCGCGATATCCTCGCGGAGCTTCTCGGAGTTCCACTGATTCAGGACGACACAGCGTACGACAGGATGGCCGAACGGTATTCGGGTGAGCACGGGATCGCTTTCGAACGTTCCCGTTCCAGGCAGGCCGCGATTCCGGAAGGAACGCGTTCCATCCACAATCCGCTGGGGTCGGCGCTTGGAATTCATTTCGAACACAAGGGAACGGAAGTCTTTTCATTTCCCGGGGTTCCGACGGAATACCGCGCCATGGCGGAAGCCTCGCTCGGAGATCGTCTGGAGCCGGAAGACTGCTGGGTCTCCGTCAGCGTCACGGGATGGGCGGAGAGTCTTCTCAAGGATGAAATCTCCGATGTCCTCGAAGATCCTTCGATGCACACATCGATTCTCCCCGCGCCCAATCTCGTCGAAATCGTCCTCCGCGGTTCCCCTGAGCGTATCCGGGCAGGAGAAGAGACGATCCGCGAACGTCTGCCGCACGGCTGCCTTCCGCACGGATGTACGACGCTGCAACAGGCCGTCGTGCTTGAAGCCGGTACCAGAGGAGTGACTGTGGCGGCGGCCGAGTCCTGCACAGGAGGACTCGTCGGTGCGGCTGTCACTGAAGTTCCGGGGAGTTCAGGAGTGTTCATGGGAAGCGCCGTCTGCTACGACAACAGGATCAAGCGCGACGTTCTCGGCGTTCCCGCAGATGTTCTCGAATCCTGCGGGGCCGTGAGCGCCCAGTGCGCGAATGCGATGGCCTCGGGAGCCTGCAGGGTGTTCGGAGTCGACGTCGCCGTATCTGTAACCGGAATAGCCGGGCCCGGAGGAGGATCTCCGGAAAAACCGGTCGGGACGGTCTGGTTCGCAGTATCGGATTCCCGGACGGGAATGACGCGCGAGTTCACAAGGCGTTTCAACGGGGACAGGGAGATGATCCGGGAACGCTCGAAGGCTCAGGCTCTCGAACTGCTCTGGCGGGGAATTCTCGGAGACATGACATGGGATTGATCCGCTGCTTTTCGTGCGTCGCGCTCGGGCACGAAGTGAAACGCGCTCTCGAGCGGTTCGTCGCGGAACTCAGACGTATCGCGCCTTCTCTGAAGTGGGCTCCGGTCCCGTCGCTGCACATCACGCTCAAGTTTTGCGGGGAGATTCCGGTCGATTCTGTCGCGGCGCTCTCAGAACGATATGCTTCCGCGCTTCCGAATTTCCCCGGTTTCCGCATCTCCCTTGAAGGACTGGGATGTTTCCCCGGCCTTCGGAACCCATCCGTGATCTGGATCGGCATCCGCGAAGGCAAAAAGGAGCTCGCCTCACTCTTTGAACGTATCGAGCGGGAAAGCGTCGCGATGGGAGTTCCGCCAGAACGCCGTTCTTTCTCGCCGCATCTCACGCTCGCCCGCGCCAGGTTTCCGGAAGACGTCCCTGTCGATCTCATCGGACGGATCCGGGACGGAACGAGTCCTTCGTTCGTCGTGAACGTGACGGAAACGATCTTCATGAAAAGCGTTCTTACGCCCAGTGGTCCGATCTACAGCCCAATCCAGACCTATCCTTTTTCAGGCGAAACAGCGACATAACACCGAACAGGAGGACGATCTGCGTGGCCAAAAAGAAAACGCCCCAGACCCGGGAAGACGTGTTGGAGCAAGCCATCGAAGACATTCGCGGAAAATTCGGAGCCGGATCCATCATGCGTCTGGGAGACCAGTTCAAGGAACAGGTTCCGGTCATTTCGACGGGAATCCTCCCTCTCGATGTTGCGCTCGGCATCGGCGGTCTTCCGAGAGGAAGAATTGTCGAGGTATTCGGTCCGGAGGGAGGCGGGAAAACAACGGTCGCACTCCACGCGATTGCGGAGGCGCAGAAGGCGGGGGGGATCGCCGCCTTCATCGATGCGGAACACGCGCTCGATCCGCGTCTCGCATCGTCTCTCGGCGTCGACGTACAGGCGCTCTATGTCTCCCAGCCCGACAGCGGAGAGCAGGCGCTCTACGTCCTCGACACCCTCGTTCGCTCCAGCGCGGTCGACATCGTCGTCGTTGACTCAGTCGCGGCCCTGACGCCACAGGCCGAAATCGACGGCAAGATCGGGGACAGTCAGGTCGGCCTGCAGGCGCGTCTCATGTCGTACGCGCTCAGGCGGCTGACCTCGGCCATATCGAGGAGCCAGTGCGTGGTCGTCTTCATCAATCAGCTCCGGGCGAAAATCAGCACCGGTTATTCGAGCGGTCCGCAGGAGACGACGACCGGAGGTCGGGCGCTCAAGTTCTACAGCTCGGTTCGTATCGAGGTCAAACGCGGAAAAAGCATCACGCGCGGGGAGGACACGATCGGGCACGAAATCTGGATGAAGGTCGTCAAGAACAAACAGGCTCCTCCCTTCAGGACGGGACACGCGACGCTCATTTACGGCAGGGGCGTTCCGAAAGGGGTGGCTGTCGTCGATATGGCGATCGATCTCGAAGTGGTCAAGCGGAAGGGGTCGTGGCTGACCTACAAGGGGGAAACGCTCGCACAGGGGAAGGACGCGGTTGCGAAGTATCTGGAAGAAAATCCGACGCTTATGGATGAAATCGTCGGGGAAGTTATGGCGAAAGTCCTGGAATCGGACGACATCCTCGCAGTCTCCGTGCCGGTTTCCACCGGAGAGGGTGAGGATGAGGAAGGACTGGAAGAAACTCCGACCGAACCGGTGGAGGAAGACGTTCTTGAACTGGATAGTGAGGACGAGTAGGCGATAATGCAGTATACCTGAATTATCGATCTCCGACGTTTTTTCGGATGTTAACGTGATCGCATGTCGTAAATGTTTGGAGGAATAGCCGGATTGTTTGAGAGTATTCGCCGTAAAAGTTTTGGATAAATTACCTGAAGCTGTCGTTCCTGTGCATAATGATATCCATGGGTAGTCGTTGACAAGGCCGGATTCCTTGGGTATTATACCCAAGCACTGTTCGGACGGTGCCCGTTACGAAGTCGAAGCAAACATCACGGAAACGTAACGGCGAGGACCTTGACAGATTTATAGGATGGGGAGAAGGAAGTAAGGGAGAGAGCG